>NZ_CALIED010000044.1:0-59278 GCF_938022135.1 uncultured Psychrobacillus sp. | reverse complement strand
TGCGGGAAATGAAGAAAGTGTTGCGCGAATCAGGGAAGTGTTGCAGAAATGGGGCAAAGTGTTGCGCAAACGTAAGTAAGTGTTGCTGAAAAAAAGATCTACTGGCAAGTAGGAGGACTGTTACGTAGAAGTAAAGTAATTGCAGTGTTACTTAATAGGAAAAATTTTTTTTTGATTCCCCTCTTCTTTTACCAAATCCCCACCCATATGCCTCTCACAATCATGTTATGTATAAACAAATTTTAAAATAATTTTTCCTTATACAAAATGCGATATATCGCTATTGTAAGCGATTACAATATAAATGAATATTCAAAACTAACAGAAAATTTGAAGAAATACGGTTGACTCTAAGTTTTATAGGGGTTATGATATCTTCAATATATTAAATATTGCAAGAAAATTCACAAAGTAAGTTAAACAGGTATTTACGAATTTTGCACAGGCAAACGCGTTGAAGCGGTAAAGTATAGGGGCGATAAAATATGAGAAGTGACATGATTAAAAAGGGTGTAGATCGAGCCCCACATCGTAGCTTACTTTACGCTACTGGGGTAAAAACAAGAGACTTGGATAAGCCGTTTATCGGTGTCTGTAACTCGTATATCGATATTATTCCTGGCCATATGCATCTAAATAAGTTTGCAGAGGTTGTAAAGGATGCCATTCGAGAGGCGGGAGGTATTCCATTCGAATTCAACACGATTGGTGTAGATGATGGGATCGCAATGGGGCACATTGGAATGCGATATTCGCTTCCAAGTCGAGAGCTAATAGCCGATTCAGCAGAAACGGTTATCAATGCCCACTGGTTTGACGGAGTCTTTTATATTCCGAACTGTGACAAGATAACTCCAGGAATGCTAATGGCAGCTGTAAGAACGAATGTCCCATCGGTTTTCGTGTCAGGCGGACCAATGGAGGCGGGAGTTTCTGCAGATGGTAAGCAGCTTTCCCTTACTTCCGTTTTTGAAGGGGTCGGATCGTATAAGTCGGGGTCGATGACTGCTGAACAGCTGTTAGACATCGAACAAAACGCTTGTCCGACCTGTGGCTCATGCTCCGGGATGTTCACGGCAAACTCCATGAACTCTTTAATGGAAATGCTAGGTGTTACGCTACCGGGCAATGGAACGATTGTTGCTACTTCGGATGAGCGACATCAGCTCATTAAAGAAGCTGCCAAACATCTTGTCCGGATGGTCAAGGAGGATGTGAAGCCTCGAGACTTGATTACAAAAGAAACGATCGATGATGCATTTGCACTTGATATGGCAATGGGCGGATCGACAAATACAGTGTTACATACGTTAGCAATCGCTCACGAGGCAGAAATCGAGTATAACGTAAGTGAAATAAATGAAGTAGCTAAGCGAATTCCATATTTATCGAAAATCATGCCGGCATCTGATTACTCCATGCATGATGTCCACTTAGCTGGAGGAGTCAGCGCGATTATAAAAGAGCTATGTGAAATACCTGGAGCGGTTCACCCAGATCGACTAACGATTACTGGTAAGTCACTCTACGAAAATGTAAAAGATTGCGAGATTAAGAATGAACAGGTGATTCGAAGAAAAGAAAATCCTTATAGTCCAGTAGGCGGTCTATCTGTCTTATTTGGAAACATTGCCCCAGAGGGTGGTGTCATCAAGGTTGGTGCTGTCGATCCTTCTATAAAGGAGTTTACAGGCGAGGCAATCGTCTTTGATTCGCAGGAGGCTTCACAAGAAGCTATTGATAATGGAACTGTCAGAGAAGGTCACGTAGTCGTTATTCGCTACGAGGGTCCAAGAGGTGGTCCAGGAATGCCAGAAATGCTGGCACCGACATCTGCGATTCAAGGTCGTGGATTAGGAACAAAGGTGGCACTGATTACAGATGGAAGGTTCTCAGGTGCTTCCCGAGGAATTTCTATCGGGCATATCTCTCCAGAGGCTGCTGACGGAGGACCGATTGCTTTAGTAGAAAATGGCGACATAATCGCGATTGATCTTATTAATAGAACGATAGAGTTACAGGTGAGTGAGGAAGAGCTCGTTAGAAGAAGAGCAGATTTACAACCATTTGAACCAAAGATTAAAAAAGGATATTTAGCAAGGTATTCCAAGCTCGTTACATCTGCAAGTACAGGTGGCGTGATGAAAATATAAATATTGCTGTAAATCTATGATGAGGCAAAAGTTAAAGGAATTTTGTATTCACAGAGAGCCGGTAGTGCTGGGAGCCGGCAATACAACCTTTAGCGACATCCCCTCGGAGTGAGGTGTTGAACGGGATTATCCCTTTTAGATACTTCCGGGTGTAGTAATAAGCTACTCTCGTTAAAAATGGACGTTCGATGCTATGTCGTTTGTCTGCGAGGTAGCGGTTGCGCTACGAATTAGGGTGGTACCATGAAAAGAATTTCATCCCTATACAAAAGAACGATGGTTTCTTTGTGTGGGAGGAAATTCTTTTCTTTTTTATTAGATAAAAACTGGACGATTTGAGGAAGAGGAGGAATGATGATGAAGTTAACTGTAGAAGCGGAGCAATTGTTAGAGGAGCCGGCGACCAGTATAGCTGTCCCGGAAAAGAATGGTGCAGACGTGTTTATCGAGACGCTAAAAAGGCACCAGGTGGAAGTAGTATTTGGATATCCAGGTGGTGCAGTCTTACCGATTTATGATGCACTGCATAAAAACCCGATTAAGCATATTCTTGCCCGTCATGAGCAAGGAGCAATACATGCAGCAGAAGGATATGCACGAGTGTCTGGGAAAGTCGGAGTGGTGATTGCAACATCGGGCCCTGGTGCTACAAATGTGGTGACGGGGATTGCAGATGCAATGATGGATTCGATTCCATTAGTCGTATTTACTGGCCAGGTCGCCACAACCGTTATCGGAACAGATGCCTTCCAGGAGGCAGACATCATTGGAATCACACAGCCAATTACGAAGCACAATTACCAAGTAAAGGATGTAGCAGATTTCCCAAGAATTATGAACGAAGCATTTCACATTGCTTCCACAGGTCGTCCAGGACCAGTAGTCGTCGATATACCTAAAAATATAGCAACAGGTATTTTCACCCCAAGGGAAGGGGAAACGGAAGCAGTTAATTTACCAGGCTATCAGCCAACTACTACGCCGAACTTCCTGCAAATTCAGAAGGCGGCTCAGGCAATCTCTACAGCAAAGCAACCATTAATATTAGCGGGAGCAGGAGTTTTGTTTGCAAACGCCTCAGAACAACTAAAGGAGCTAGCAGAAAAATACCAAATACCGATTACAAATACGCTACTAGGGCTAGGTAGTATCGAGGGAACACATCCTTTGTTTCTAGGAATGGCCGGTATGCACGGGACATACACAGCGAATATGGCCATCCAAACATGCGACCTACTCATTAATATAGGAGCAAGATTCGATGACCGCTTAACAGGGAATCTAAATTACTTTGCTCCAAACGCGAAAGTAATTCATATCGATATTGATCCAGCGGAAATCGGTAAAAACGTACCAACCGAAATACCGATTGTTGCGGACGCAAAAGAGGCATTAGAGGCCCTACTCCATCAAAATGCACCAAATGGCAACACAGCAGCTTGGCTAGAGAGCTTAAAGGTCAATCAAGAGCAATACCCATTACATTATGATGCAAGTGGAGATAGGGGGCTGCTTCCTCAGCAGGTTTTAGAACTAGTGCAGGAATACACAAATGGAGAGGCAGTTGTGACAACAGATGTAGGCCAGCACCAAATGTGGACGGCACAGTATTACAAGTTCAGTCATCCCCATAACTGGGTTACATCTGGTGGTTTAGGTACGATGGGATTTGGATTCCCAGCAGCGATTGGAGCTCAAATAGCTAAGCCGGATGCAAAGGTAGTATCCATCGTTGGAGATGCTGGATTCCAAATGACACTTCAGGAGCTCTCCTTACTCCAAGAAATGCGTATACCGGTAAAGGTCATTATTTTAAACAATCAGGCACTCGGTATGGTTCGTCAGTGGCAGGAAACTTTCCACGGAGAACGTTATTCTCAATCCTTAATACCGGTACAGCCAGATTTTATCAAGCTGGCAGCTGCTTACGATATTAAGGGATATAAAATCGAGACATATGAAGAGGCAAAGGTGCAATTAAAAGAAGCACTCGAGTCGGATGAGCCAGTGCTGATTGATTGCCGAGTAGTCCAAAAGGAAAGTGTCCTTCCAATGGTTGTCCCGGGCACGGCATTACACGAAATGATTGGGGTGAAGCCAGAATGAAACGAATCATTACTGTCACGGTCATCAATCAAAGTGGAGTGCTTAATCGCGTGACTGGTCTCCTGATGAAGCGTCAATTCAATATTGAGAGCATCACAGTAGGTCACACCGAGCAGCCTCAAATTTCTAAAATGACCTTTGTCGTTAACGTAGAGGATGAACAGAAGCTTGAACAGCTGTTAAAGCAGCTCCAAAAACAAGTAGACGTGCTGAAGGTAAATGATATTACAGAAAAATCAATAGTAGTCAGGGAGCTCGCATTAGTAAAAGTAGTGTCTCCACCTTCTGTAAGAGCGGAGATCAATAGTTTAGTAGAGCCTTTCCGAGCTTCAACGATTGATACAGGAAAAAATGTTGTTACATTCCAGGTCACAGGTAATCCAGAAAAAATAGATGCGTTTATCGAGCTCGTCAAGCCTTATGGCATTAAAGAATTAACAAGAACTGGTGTTACTGCCTTTGTAAGAGAAACGCAAAAGGCCGCAAATGCACCTTATCTTTCTATATTGCAATAACAAAACAAACAATCTGAGGAGGAAATGAAAATGGCGAAAATGTATTATAACGGGGATATCAATGAAGGATCTTTAAAGGAAAAAACAATTGCAATCATCGGCTACGGATCACAAGGTCATGCACATGCACAAAACTTAAAGGATTCAGGCTTTAACGTGATTGTAGGAATTCGTGCTGGAAAATCTTTTGACCAGGCACAAGAAGATGGGCAAGAGGTTTACTCCGTGCAAGAGGCTGCAGAAAAAGCAGACGTAATCATGATTTTATTGCCAGATGAACGACAAAAAGCAGTTTATGAGGCAGAAATTGAAGCTGCTTTAACAGCGGGCAAGGCGTTAGTATTCGCCCACGGCTTTAATATTCACTTCGACCAAATCGTTCCTCCATCAGACGTGGATGTATTTTTAGTAGCTCCAAAAGGACCAGGGCATTTAGTTCGCCGTACATTTGAATCTGGAGCAGGCGTACCTGGCTTGTTCGCGGTATACCAAGATGCAACGGGTCAAGCAAAGGATTTAGCGTTGGCCTATGCAAAAGGGATTGGGGCGGCTCGTGCTGGAGTGTTAGAAACAACGTTTAAGGAAGAAACAGAAACAGATCTTTTCGGAGAGCAAGCAGTGCTTTGCGGTAGTACAACAGCAATCGTAAAAGCAGGCTTCGAAACATTAGTGGAGGCAGGCTATCAGCCAGAGCTTGCATACTTTGAAACGTTACATGAGTTGAAACTTATTGTTGACCTAATGTATGAGGGTGGAATGGCAACGATGCGCTCTTCCATTTCTGACACAGCGGAGTGGGGAGATTTCGTTTCCGGTCCACGCATCATTGATTCGTCAGTTAAAGACCGCATGAAGGATGTATTAACAGACATCCAAAACGGTAAGTTCGCGAAGGAATGGATTGAAGAAAATGAAACAGGCAGACCAAAATACAATGCCATCAAACAAGCAGAGGCAGAGCATCCAATCGAAACAGTAGGTGCACAGCTACGTGAAATGATGCCATTTATCAATGAAGGAAAAAAAGCGAAGAAGGAAGTGGTGACGAGTGGCCAAAATTGATATTTTCGACACGACACTAAGAGATGGGGAGCAGTCCGCTGGGATTAACTTAAACACTCAGGAAAAGCTAGAGATCGCTCGCCAGCTTGAGAAGTTCGGAGTTTCTATTATCGAGGCAGGTTTTCCTGCTTCGTCACCTGGTGATTTCAACGCAGTTCAGCAAATAGCGAACACCGTTAAAAATTCAGTCGTAACTGGTCTCGCTCGTTCGATTAAGAGCGATATCGAAACGTCCTGGGAGGCATTAAGAGGAGGGGTTCAGCCTCACCTTCATACATTTATCGCTACATCGCCAATCCATATGCAATACAAGCTCAACAAAACACCGGAGCAGGTTATAGAAATCGCAGTAGAGTCGGTGAAGCTAGCACGTAAATACTTTCCATTAGTGCAATGGTCTGCGGAGGATGCAACACGATCTGACAAGGATTTTCTAGTTCGTATTATCAATGAAGTCATTAAAGCCGGAGCTACAACGATCAATATCCCAGATACAGTGGGCTATGCCACACCGATTGAATATGGTGCTTTGTTTAGATATTTGTCCGAGAATGTAACTGGTATTGAGAAGGTTAAGCTTTCTGCCCATTGTCATGATGACCTCGGTCTTGCCGTTTCGAACACACTTGCAGCCATTGAAAATGGAGCGACACAGGTAGAGGGAACGATTAATGGAATCGGTGAACGTGCAGGAAACGCAGCATTAGAAGAGGTCGCAGTCGCATTGCATATTCGAAGCGATTATTACCAAGCGGAATCCGGCATTATCTTAAAGGAAACTAAGCGTACGAGTCAGCTAGTAAGTAAGCTTACGGGAGTCGTCATTCAGCCGAACAAGGCAGTCGTCGGAAAAAATGCCTTTGCTCATGAATCCGGCATTCATCAGGATGGGATGCTCAAAAACCCTGAAACGTATGAAATCATTACGCCAGAGCTAATTGGAGATGTCGCAACCGAGCTAGTGCTTGGTAAGCATTCCGGTCGTCACGCATTCTTTAGTCGTGCAGTGCAAATGGGCTTCCAGCTAAGCGATGAAAAGCTAAATGCAGCCTTTACAGCATTTAAGAAGCTAGCGGATCGTAAAAAGGAAATATCCGATGAGGATCTATTTGTTTTATTGACAGATCAGCAAGTAAGCAGTGGGGAAGTTGAGGTTTACGAATTAGAGGAACTAGTTATTAACTACGAAAACAATGTACCGACTGCATCCATCACAGTGAAGATGCCAATTGGTGAGAGTAGGACCGCAAAAGGCAACGGCTCTGGTGCGGTAGAGGCCATCTTTAACACATTAGAAAATCTAGTAAATGGAGAGGTAAGAATTTTGGATTATCGGGTTTCCTCAGTTTCAAAAGGGCGAGATGCTCTAGGTGAGGCAGTGATCAATCTATCGTACAACGGAGCAACCTCTTCCGGAAGAAATGCATCGCAGGATGTACTAAAGGCATCTGCAAGAGCGTATATCAATGCAGTCAACCGACAACTAATGAATGCACATTTTAAAGAGCGTGTAGCAGTCATTCAATAAATAAAACAATGGGAGTGAATGGGATGGAAAAAACAATAACGGTATTACCTGGTGATGGAATCGGTCCTGAAGTAACGGAGGCAGCGGTAAAGGTGCTTCAAACAATTGCAAAGCGATATAATCATACATTTAATCTGCAATTTGCGTTAATCGGCGGAGCAGCAATTGATGCTTGTCAAAATCCACTGCCAGAAGAAACGATCAGCTTGTGCAGTGATAGTGATGCCATCCTGTTAGGTGCGGTAGGTGGACCTAAATGGGATCAAAACCCATCTCATTTACGCCCTGAAAAAGGTTTATTGGCAATTCGCAAGCACTTCGGACTTTATGCGAATATTCGTCCAGTGAAGGCTATTCCAGCTCTACTAGAATCTTCTCCACTTAAAAAGGAAATCGCAGAAAATGTTGACATGGTAATAGTTCGAGAGCTGACAGGCGGCTTGTATTTTGCAGAGCCTCGCAAGAAAACAAATGATTACGCATTGGACACTCTAGTCTATACTCGCAATGAAATCGAGCGAATTGTAGACACCGCATTCCAGCTAGCTCGGAGCCGCAGAGGTAAGCTAGCCTCTGTAGATAAAGCGAATGTGTTAGATTCCAGTAAGCTTTGGCGAGAAATTGTAGAAGAGAAAAAACAAGGCTATCCGGACGTAGAAGTAGAGCATATGCTAGTCGATTCAACAGCGATGAAGCTAATCACTAAGCCAGGTGCTTTTGATGTCATCGTAACGGAAAACATGTTTGGTGATATTTTAAGCGATGAAGCGTCTGTGATCACGGGCTCACTAGGAATGCTACCATCTGCTAGTACCCGGGGTGACGGCTTCGGACTTTATGAACCGGTCCATGGCTCTGCACCAGATATTGCAGGTCAAAACAAAGCGAACCCTGCTGCATGCATTCTATCTGCTGCCATGATGATCCGCGAGGCTTTCCAAATGGAAACAGAGGCTGCAGCCATCGAAGAAGCGGTATTTAATGTACTAAACGATGGTTACTTTACAGGAGACTTGCAGACGAACGGGAAGCGAGTTCTATCCACAAGTGAATGGACTGACAAGGTGTTAGATGAATTAGATTCAGAATTTGTTTCAGAAAGCATTATGTATTCATACGTATAAAAGGAGAGGGACTACATGGCAAAAACGATTATCGAGAAAATTTGGGATGAACATATTGTATACGAGGAAGTGGGGAAACCAGACCTTCTCTATATCGACCTTCATTTGCTTCACGAGGTAACGTCTCCCCAGGCGTTTGAGGGCTTACGCTTAAATAATCGTAAAGTACGCCGCCCAGACCTTTGCTTCGCAACGATGGATCATAATGTGCCAACAAGAAATCAAAAAGAAATTAAAGATGAAATTGCTCGTAAACAAATTAACACGTTACAGCAAAACTGTGATGAGTTCGGAGTTCCTTTAGCAAATATCGGACATCCAGACCAAGGAATTGTTCACATTATTGGGCCAGAGCTAGGCTTAACGCAGCCCGGTAAAACAATTGTGTGTGGAGATAGTCATACCTCCACACACGGTGCCTTTGGTGCCATCGCATTTGGTATCGGTACAAGTGAGGTAGAGCATGTTTTATCGACTCAAACTCTCTGGCAGGCTAAACCAAAAACGATGCAAATTAAAGTGAATGGTGAGCTAGGCATAGGAGTAACAGCGAAAGATATTATCCTAGCGATCATCGCCAAGTTCGGAATTGATATGGGAACTGGCTACATCGTGGAATATACCGGAGAAGCTATTCGGAAGCTTACGATGGAGGAGCGCATGACCATCTGTAATATGTCGATTGAAGCAGGAGCGAGAGCAGGTTTGATTAGCCCAGACGAGACAACAGTCGAGTTTTTACGAGGCAGAGAATACGTCCCAACAGGTGAAGCATTTGAACAGGAAGCATCACGTTGGCTAGCCTTGGCGTCTGATCCAGAAGCTACTTACGACAAAACGGTGGAAATCAATGCAGAGGAAATCGAGCCGTTTGTCACTTGGGGAACAAACCCTTCGATGGGATCTGGAGTGTCCCAAAGTATTCCGTATAAAACAGATTTCCAAGAGGCTTCCGATCAGCAGGCACATGAAAAAGCACTTACGTACATGGGACTGCAGGAAGGTATGCCATTGACGGACATTCAAATTAGTAATGTCTTTATCGGTTCTTGTACGAACGCTCGCTTAAGCGATCTGCGCAACGCAGCTAAAATAATTGAGGGGCGCACGGTTCATCCAAACGTCACAGCTATTGTAGTACCAGGCTCGCAAACCGTGAAGAAACAAGCAGAAGAGGAAGGCATCGACCAAATCTTCAAGGCAGCAGGCTTCGAATGGCGAGAATCTGGCTGCAGTATGTGTCTAGCTATGAATGATGACATTGTTCCCGCTGGAGAGCATTGTGCATCCACATCTAATCGTAATTTTGAAGGCCGTCAAGGAGCAGGAGCGCGAACTCATCTCATGAGTCCTGCTATGGCAGCTGCTGCAGCTATCGAGGGACATATTGTAGACGTTCGGAAATTTCAACTAGTGCCTGCATAAGGAGGAAAAAACATGGAGCCCATCAATGAAATCAATAGTATCGTTACACCTTTAAATAGAAAAAACGTTGACACAGACCAAATTATTTCCAAAGAGTTTCTTAAAAGAATCGAGCGCACAGGATTCGGAAAATATCTTTTCTACCATTGGCGCTTCGATGCAGAAGGAAACGAACGTCCAGATTTTATCCTAAATGACGAGCGTTATAAGGAATCCACTATTCTAGTAGCTCATGAAAACTTTGGCTGCGGCTCCTCACGTGAGCATGCCCCATGGGCGATCCTGGACTACGGCTTCCGTGTCGTCATCGCACCAAGCTTTGCAGATATTTTCTACAACAATTGCATGAAAAACGGCATTCTTCCTATTAAATTAACTGTAGAGGAAGTAGAAGCCATCTTAAGTAAAGAAAATTATTCAATAGAAGTAAATCTAGAGGAGCAAACAATAGTGGGTGAGGATGGAGTCTCGTATTCATTCCCAATCGACCCTTACCAAAAGAAGATGCTTTTAAACGGTTGGGATGAAATCTCGCTAACTTTCCAATACGAAGACCAAATTAAAGCGTATGAGGAAAAGAAGTTTGCCACTGTATAAATAGAAAGCCACTAATCGAAGCGGATTAGTGGCTTTTATAGTGTAAAGGACTAGGTACAGACTTGAGAAAGGAAAGAATGCATTGTCAAAGTAATGGCAGTAGAAATATATAACGTTTGAAGAGAGATATAACCGTTCTCGGAAATTTATGACCGTTCGGCGAAGATTTATAACCGTTCACAGAAATATATGACCGGTAAGGAAGATACGAGCAGTATAACATGGAGATCAATCTCCAAAACTAATATCAGTGCAATGTTTTCCTACAATAAAGAGTAGTTGACTTTAGTAGGTAATTAAAATATAATTACTTACGAAAAGTAACTTAAAAAGAGGAGCAAATAAATTATGAAATTTCACCAAAAACCTTCTACATATGTCGAGCTTGTCGAGTTAAAGGTAACTGACCTAGAGCAATCACTTAAATTTTACGAGGAAGTAATCGGCTTTAAAGTATTAGATAGACAAGCAAGCAAAATTTGGCTAACAGCTGACGGGAAAACTGCTCTTTTATCCATTGAACAACCAGAAAAAGTAGTGCCAAAAGAGCCTAAAACAACAGGGCTTTATCATTTCGCACTACTATTACCAAATCGTAAAGATTTAGGAGCTATTTTAAGATTCTTTGCTGAAAATGGTATTCGTATTGGAGCGGGGGATCATCTTGTTAGTGAAGCGCTGTATTTAAATGATCCAGATGGAAATGGGATTGAGATTTATAGTGATCGACCAGAAACAGAGTGGAAATGGGAAAAAGGTGCTGTTGCTATGGACACTTTAGGAATCGATGCACCAGCTATTTTAGCAGCAGGTGCCAACACGGAATGGAATGGATTGCCCGAAGGAACTGTAATGGGTCATATACATTTACAGGTAGTTGATATAGAAGATGC
Organism: uncultured Psychrobacillus sp.; assembly: GCF_938022135.1. Classification (NCBI taxonomy): domain Bacteria; kingdom Bacillati; phylum Bacillota; class Bacilli; order Caryophanales; family Bacillaceae; genus Psychrobacillus; species uncultured Psychrobacillus sp. The sequence continues at coordinate 47,875 of NZ_CALIED010000044.1, read as the reverse complement.
AAAAGAATTTTATGAGTTATTGGGGTTTGAAGTAGTTACTCCTTATCCTGGCGCTTTATTTATGTCTACTGGAAAGTACCATCACCACATCGGCTTGAACACTTGGGCGGGAGCAGGTGCACAACCAGCCTCAGAAAACATGACTGGATTAGAGGCATTTAATATTATTTATCCTTCTATAGAAGCAAGAGAGACAGCGGTAAAAAATTTGCGTGAACAAAACATTTCTGTTCTTGAAGAAAACGAAATTTTTTATACGAAAGATCCATCAGAAAACAAAATTAAAATGGTAGTAAAATAAAGCTTAGTTAAAAACTAGGGTTGATTTATGTTGCAAATAGTAAGATTGATTTCCGCGCCAGCCGGACGCTTTCCGCGGGGTGAGCGATAAGCCACCACCCATCGCTTGCACGCATGGTTGTGATGTCTTATCTGTCTCCCTCATCCCGCAGGAGTCGCCGTCTGGTGCTCCAATCAATAAATGGAGAACAGCTTTAATTCGTCGGTAAAAAGCATATAGATATTCTTTCTAAACAAAGCTGCAAAACTGCCAGCCACTTTTAAAAAATGCTTAGTCAAAAATCAACCATTAACTTCAACATAACCTAAATAAGCCAATGCCTCCAATTAGTAGTTGGGGGCATTTTTCTTTATGTCCCAAATGCAATAAAAAAAGACTGGAACAACATCCAGTCTTCTTCCTCATTTTATAATGCCTTCAACATTCCACCATCAATTACTAGGCTTTGACCTGTCATATAAGTATTTGCCTCAGAGCATAAAAAGGTAATGACCTTGGCAAATTCAGCAGGCTCTCCATATCTGCCCATTGGAATGATTTGTTTAAACCCTTCTCGAACATCTTCTACGGTTATATCACGCTTTTTAGCTGCAATTTCATCTAGCTCTGTTACGCGATCTGTTTGAATGCGCCCTGGTCCAACGGTATTAATCAAAATATTATCCTTGCCATATTCTCTTGCAATACTTTTCGACAAACCAACCATACCCAATCGGAAGGTATTCGACAAAATTAGACCATCTAATACTTCTTTAGTAGAAGACGAAGAAATGTTTACTATTCTGCCGAATTTTTGTGCTTGCATGAATGGAATAGCTTGTCGAATGGTACGTATATAGCTAAGCAGATTTTTTTCAAATGCTTCCATCCAGTCTTGATCGGTTACTTGCCCGAATCCTCCTGGAGATGGGCCACCAGCATTATTGACTAAAATGTCTACTCCACCAAGCTTAGTTTCTGCTTCTTTAAATAATTGAGCAATATCCTCTTCCTTCGTAACGTCACAAACAGTGTAGAAGATATCTGGATTGGAGCTATGTTGTTTAATGTCCTCCATGGTTACCTTTAATTCTTCTGCATTGCGACTAGAGATAAGCACCTTTGCTCCTTCTTGTGCAAACTGTAAAGCAGTTGCTTTTCCTAAGCCCTTACTTGATGCCGTTACTATAACACGTTTATTTTGGAGTCCTAAGTCCATTTAAGCACTCAACCCTTTCTTTTCTTATTTATAAGAATATATTACATTTAATATTCAGATTTGTCAGTGTAAATGATTATCTTCGATTTGATCGTCAATATTTAATTAAACAGTAGCCCTCCAAAGAGCGATTTATACGCTGTTTTTAATTTGTTAAATATTTTATTTCTACTACTTTATAACTACCTATTTTTTTAGTATGCAGAGATAGATAAAATTATTCGTTTTGTCCTAAAAACAGATTAAGAGAAGATTTCACAGATTTTACATCTATATTTAGCGTAGAAACCATCGACAATTGTCGATGGTTTTTTGTTGAAAACCTTATGTATCAAGGGTTGTCCCAAATTTAACAGGAAATTTCCTTGATTACATTAGACGTCTTTTGTAATGAAAATGTTACATAACTGTAAAATAAAAAAGGTTTAAAGAGTGATAAGATGAATATAGTTAAGTTTTCAGAAAATTTATGACGTCGGAGGAACTACATGAACTTGAAGTCTATATCGCAAAAAGTCATTGGTATAATTATTTTATCTATGCTTTTAGTCACAATTCCATATGCAGCTAATACTGAAGCTTCTAGCTCAATAGATTCATCTGAATTAGTATCCACTGCTAAAAACTTAATAGGCATTAAATATCGCGGAGGCGGCACTACTACTGCTGGATTTGATTGTTCAGGGTTTGTAGGCTACGTATTTGATGATTTAGGAGTTAATCTTCCAAGATCATCCGCAGGTATGTATGCAAAAGGATCAAAAGTAGAAAAGGACGATCTTTCATCAGGGGATTTAGTTTTCTTTAATACATCTGGTAAAGGCGTATCGCATGTTGGCATCTACATTGGAGACGGGAAATTTATTCACTCTTCAAGCTCAAAAGGTGTAAAGGTAGATAAGCTAAGCGATCCATACTATTGGGGCAAACGTTTTGTCGGAGCTAAACGAGTAGCAGATGTAACGATGACTGCAAATAAATAAACATATAACAAGGTACCTTATCGGATTAGTCGGTAAGGTATTTTTTTATAGCTTCATATAATAATAGTTTTAATCGTACTAGGATGGTTTGCATTTAAAACTCCAATAAAAGGGGAATTATAGTAAAGTGTTTAAAATACATAATTAGGGTATAAAAGTAATAGCAACATTATTTTCATATACCTCTAGCAGTCGAATAATTTCTTGTAAATAAATTCTTTATTAGGCATAATGAAGAAAAAAATATAAGGTTATTATTGGCTCTTGTGGGAGGACATAGTATGCAATATAAAAGAAATGAATATTTTCGTTACACATTTGGTGAACCTACTGAAGCAACTTTTCGTCTAATAAAAGACTCGGGAGGTGACCAGCCTGCTGAATTCTCTAATAAGGGGAACTGTCAAATCGTAGATATAAGCCCAAATGGCTTGCGAATGGTCACAGAGCTATCCATTACTATCGAGCTAATAAAGCAAATCGAGATAAGTTTTACTATTGATGAGACCCCGCTAGATATGATAGGTGAGCTTGTTTGGTGTAAGAAGAGTGTCCATGGTTTCTTCGAATACGGAGTACGATTAGATGGGGATCATGACAAGGAGCAAAGAATTGTTAATGAACTGAAAGCTCGCCGGCGAAAAGAAGTGGAAAACAAACCCAAAGTTGTGACAAGATTCGACAAAAAATAATTATTTTATTTCTTAAAAAGAAGGATATTAAATAGGGATTGTAGAAATATTATATAGAGTTAAATTAAAGGAGGAGTTTACATGCTAAACTTTAACATTCGTGGAGAAAACCTTGAGGTGACTCCTGCAATTCGTGATTACGTTGAGGGTAAGATCGAAAAAGTTGGTCGATACTTCAACGAAGAAATTCAAGCGACTGCAAATGTCAACTTAAAGGTATACAATGACAAACAAACTAAGGTCGAAGTGACAATCCCAATGAAGAATTTAACTTTAAGAGCGGAAGAACGTCATACTGATATGTATGCCGCTATTGATTTAATAGTAGATAAATTAGAACGTCAAATTCGTAAATATAAAACAAAAGTAAATCGTAAAAGCCGTGAGCGTGAAGGGGTTGGAGCTTACTTCGCTGCAATCGATCCGCCTGATGCACCAGTTTCAAATTTAGAAGAAGACGAATACAATATCGTCCGTACTAAACAATTTGATTTAAAACCAATGGATCAAGAAGAAGCAGTTTTACAAATGAATATGCTTGGTCACAACTTCTTCATCTTTACTGATGCTGACTCAATGGGTACTCATATTGTGTATAAGCGTAGAGATGGGAAATACGGTTTAATCGAAACAAACTAAATACATCAATGAAGCTTTCTGTGCCACATATGAATGTTCTATAGGGCATCGACAAAAAGCGACAAAGCTCTTCTCGTTACTTGAGAAGAGCTTTTAATATTGGTTAGGAAGTGTATCTGTGGATAAATTGATGTCTAGCTCCATCGCCTTGTCCCTCGATAAAAGCTGCTCCTGCGCAAGCTCTTCGCAAACAAGAGCGTTTGCGGTGGCTGAAGAACTGCCTCCTCGCTTTTTCCCATTTGCCTGTCGGGGCAGACATAGGCGGTTACGCTTTTCTTGATGTCTAGCTCCATCGCCTTGCCCCTCGGGGTCAAATGGGTAAAAGCTCCGGTGGCTGAAGAGCTGCCTCCTCGCTTTTCTCCATTTGCCTGTCGGGGCAGAGACAGGCGATTGTGCTTTTCTAATTATAAATTTCAGTGAGGTCTTGATTATATGGAACATTTATTACAGCATTTTAGGAAAGAAGAGCAACCTTTTATCGAGCAAACGGTTAGTATGATGAGAGAGGTTGAGGATCGTTATGCGCCAAAGCTAACGGATTTCTTAGACCCAAGACAACAATTTATCGTGGAGTCTATACGTGGGCAATATGAAATAATTGAGTCTAGCTCTGCTGGTGCTTTAGAGGACGCGGAGAGAAAAAGGATACTACTTTATCCCTCGTATTTCGAACCAGCGGAATCTGATTATAATATGACCGTAGTGGAAGTAAAATATCCACAAAAATTTGTAACATTAAAGCATCAAGATGTACTCGGTTCGATGATGTCCTTAGGGATTGATCGAAGTAAGTTTGGTGATATTCGTGTGGAGGAAGGATCTATTCAGTTTGTAGTTGCTACAGAGGTTCTTGACTACGTTAGAGCAAATTTCGTCAGTATTGGTAAGGTTAAAGTTCATATGGAAGTAGTAGAAGATCCGGCTAATTATTTTAGACAGCAAGAAATATGGACTTCTGAAAATCATACGGTTAGCTCTTTAAGGCTGGATACAGTTATCTCATCTATTTTCAATATTTCTCGGCAAAAATCTGCTTCTATCATTCAAGGTGGAAAAGTAAAGGTCAATTTCACTGTAAAAGAACAAACATCCTTAGAGTTACAGGAGTTAGATCTCATCTCTGTAAGAGGATTTGGTCGATTAAAGTTATTGATGATTGAAGGAAGAACAAAAAAAGACAAAATTAGACTGCAAATTGGTAGATTAGAGCCAAAAAAGTGATTTCCTTAAATTAAATTTGAAATTTAGATGTTTTCAACCTGCCGGAAATGTATAATAGAGGGAAGAAGATTAGTATGTAAAGGAGATGGATAGGATGCCACTAACACCACTTGATATACATAACAAAGAGTTCAGTAAAGGATTCAGAGGTTATAACGAAGATGAAGTAAACGAATTTCTGGATCAAATCATGAAAGACTTAGAGATACTCATCAAAGAAAAAAAAGAGTTAGAGCTTAAATTGAAGTCATCTAGTGAAAAGGTTGGCCATTTCACCACTATAGAAGAAACCTTACATAAATCCATAGTTGTTGCCCAAGAGGCTGCTGAGGAAGTAAGACGAAACTCTCAAAAAGAAGCAAAGCTTATTGTAAAAGAGGCAGAAAAAAATGCAGACCGTATTGTCAATGAAGCTCTATCTAAAGCTCGGAGAATTGCTTTAGAAATAGAGGAATTGAAGAAACAGTCTAAAGTGTTTAGAAATCGCTTTAAAATGCTAGTAGAGGCTCAATTAGATCTTATTAATACAGACGATTGGAATCATTTGATGGAGTATGATGTAGATTCTACTGCTGTCGATCGTATTTCTGCTACAGAGGAATAAGAGATTTCTTGACGGCTGGCCGTACATTTCCTATAATAATTTCATATCATATATACATGCATTGAAAAAGACGTCTAAAAATGATTTCAGTCAAGCGACTTGGGGATGGTGGAAGCTCAAGCAATGAAGCGTTTTAGAAGATCACTTTGGAGCAAGGACACTGAATTTTTAAGTGTCTTCGGATATGTCCCGTTATGACATACTAAGCGGCGATTACTTTTGGTAATCGCAAGTAGGGTGGTACCGCGAGCATAACTTCTCGTCCCTTTTTGGGATGAGGGGTTTTTTTATTTGTAAATATACCAGTACCTGCGAAAAATGAAGGAGGAAGAACAAATGGAGTACAAAGACACATTATTAATGCCAAAAACAGACTTTCCTATGCGAGGAAACCTACCGGTCAAAGAAGTAGATATCCAAGCAAAATGGGAAGAACAGGACATCTACAAGAAGGTTTTAGAAAGAACGAAAGATCGTCCATTTTTCGTCCTGCATGATGGTCCTCCGTATGCAAACGGTGATATTCATATTGGGCATGCTTTAAACAAAGTTCTAAAAGATATGATCGTTCGTCACAAATCAATGACTGGCTATCATGCTCCTTATGTGCCAGGCTGGGATACTCACGGACTTCCAATTGAACAGGCTTTAACAAACAAAGGTGTTAAGCGTAAAGAATTATCATTGGCTGAATTTAGAAAGCTATGTGAGGATTATGCCTATCAACAAATTGACAACCAACGTACTCAGTTTAAACGTTTGGGTGTGCGTGGAGATTGGGAAAATCCTTATGTGACTTTAAAGCCTGAATTTGAATCTCGCCAAATCGAGGTATTTGGTGCGATGGCTAAAAAGGGATACATTTATAAAGGATTGAAGCCTGTTTACTGGTCACCTTCAAGTGAATCAGCGTTAGCAGAGGCCGAAATTGAATATCAAGATAAAAAATCTCCATCCATTTATGTAAGCTTTGCTGTTACAGATGGTAAAGGGGTATTAGAAGAAGGTACCAAGTTTATTATTTGGACTACAACTCCATGGACAATTCCAGCAAACCTTGCTATTTCATTGCATCCACGAGTGGAGTATGTCGTAGTGCAAGCAAATGAAAATAAATATGTTGTAGCGAAAGACTTGGTAGAATCAGTGGCAGCTGAGCTGGGCTGGGAAGAGTATTCTATTGAACGTACAATTCTTGGTCAAGAAATGGACCGTCTAGTTGCTAAACATCCTTTGTATGACCGTGATTCTTTAATAATCCTAGGTGAACACGTAACTACTGAATCTGGTACTGGTTGTGTTCATACGGCACCAGGACACGGGGAAGATGACTTTTACGTAGGGAAAGCTTATGGTCTAGATGTGCTTTGTCCAGTAGATGAGCGTGGAGTAATGACAGCAGAAGCACCAGGCTTCGAAGGGTTATTCTATGATACAGCCAACAAAGCAATTACAGAAGCATTAGAAGAAGCAGGAGCATTAGAGAAACTTACATTCTTTACTCACTCATATCCACATGACTGGCGTACGAAAAAGCCTGTTATTTACCGTGCAACACCACAATGGTTTGCTTCAATTGAGGCATTTAGAGATGAATTATTACAATCTATCCGTAACACTAAATTTACACCAGCATGGGGCGAAACGCGTTTATATAATATGATTCGTGACCGTGGAGATTGGTGTATATCTCGTCAGCGTGTATGGGGTGTGCCAATTCCAGTGTTTTACGCAGAGGATGGAGAACCGATTTTAACAGAGGAAACAATTGCTCATGTATCAAATCTTTTCCGTGAGCATGGTTCGAATATTTGGTTTGAAAGAGAAGCGAAAGACTTGCTTCCTGAAGGATTCACACATCCACATAGCCCAAATGGTATCTTTACAAAAGAGACAGATATTATGGACGTTTGGTTTGACTCTGGATCTTCCTACCATGGTGTTTTAGAAGAACGTGATGATTTGGTATTCCCAGCAGACTTATATTTAGAAGGTTCTGACCAATATCGTGGGTGGTTTAACTCTTCTTTAATCACAAGTACAGCTATGCATGGTCATGCACCATACAAAGGGCTACTAAGTCACGGATTTATTTTAGACGGAAATGGTCGTAAAATGAGTAAATCACTAGGAAATGTAATTGTTCCTGCAAAAGTAATGAACCAGTTAGGTGCTGACATTTTACGACTATGGGTTGCTTCAGTAGACTATACTGCTGACGTTCGAGTTTCAGATGCAATTATTAAGCAAGTGACAGAGGTATATCGTAAAATCCGTAATACACTTCGCTTCTTACATGGGAACATCAGTGATTTCAATCCAGCAAGCAATCGTGTGGCATTTGAAGATTTACGTGAAGTAGATCAATACATGTACATGAAATTACAAGAAGTTATTAAGACTGTTAGAGCAGCTTATGAGCGCTATGATTTTGCGACCGTTTATCACACAGTAAATAACTTCGTATCTGGAGAGTTAAGCTCGTTCTATTTAGATATTGCAAAAGATGTTGTATATATTTATGGAGCAGATGACAAAGATCGTCGTGCAATGCAATCCGTCATGTATGATACACTTTCAGCTTTATTGAAACTGTTAACTCCAATTCTTCCCCATACAACAGATGAGCTTTGGGCTTATTTGGAGCATGAGAAGGAAGAAAGTGTCCAATTAACTGACATGCCAGATGCTGTTGAATACCCAGCTTTCGAAGCTCTTGCTCCTAAGTGGGAAAAAATCATGGAACTACGTGATGATGTTCTTAAAGCGCTTGAGGAATCTCGTAATGCGAAGACAATTGGTAAATCATTAGAAGCAAAAGTTACGTTATATGTTAGTGATGAATATAAAGTATTGTTCGATACTGATGCAATTGACTTTGCACAATTATTTATCGTATCTAAGTTTGTTCTGGGAGGCTCCCAATCTGATGCTCCAGCAAACAGTTTAGTGCTTGAGCATTCATCTGTTGTAATAGAAAAAGCAGATGGTGAAAAATGTGAACGCTGCTGGACTATTGCTGAAACAGTAGGAGAAAGCGAAGCTCACCCGACTTTATGTACTCGTTGTGCAGAAGTTGTAGAAAAACATTACGTATAATAAATTTATAGATGTCCTTTATGTAAATTCATAGGCACCGAAAACCACAGTCAAAAAGAATAAAGGCGAGTACGTGAACGATTATCGTTTACGTACTCGCTTTTTTTATAACGAGAGTGATTATATAGCGAACCTGTTAATTAGGGCACTTTTTATAAGAGCTAGTATAGTATTTGCATAAACAGCAAAGTATTATATAACACAGAGTTTCCCAGGACGTTTAAAGAGAAGCCTAACTTTTCTTTGTATAATCTATAGATGCTCTTTTACGTAAGATAGGTTTCTATGGTAAACTATTGTAGATTGTTTAATATTATTCAGCAAAAATCTTTTTAATAATTATAAGTTGGATGTAATATTCATTACTACAGACGAGAGAGGTCGTTAAGGCTTATTTGATTATCGGGGGAATTAATGTGTGGAAATTTTATGGACTAGCAGTATTTGTTATTGCCTTAGATCAATGGACAAAATGGCTTGTTGTTAAAAATATGACGCTTGGTGAGCAAATTATGATTTGGGACCCTTACTTTGCACTGCTTTCACATCGTAACCGTGGTGCCGCGTGGGGTATGCTCCAAGGACAAATAGGGTTTTTTGCGGTAGTTACTATAATTGTAATCGCTGCAATTATTTATTACTTCCATAAGGAAGCAAAAGGGAAACCTGTTTTTCAAGTAGGATTAATGCTTTTACTAGGTGGAGCAATTGGTAACTTTATAGATCGACTTTGGAAAGGCGAAGTAGTTGATTTTGTAGATGTGCTCATTCCAATTGTTAACTATGATTTTCCGATTTTTAATATTGCAGATGCTGCCCTGACTATAGGAGTTGTAGTAGTAATTATTTTTATACTACAAGAAGAACGAGCTGAAAAGAAAAAGGTGAAATAATGGAAGAATTAACGTTTATTATTGAAAAGGAACAAGAAAAAGAGAGAATTGATAAAGCAATTGCTTCTTTTGATACAGACTGGTCTCGTACACAAATTCAAAATTTTATAAAAGATGGTAGTGTATTAGTTAATAACGAGCCTGCCAAAACAAGCTACAAGGTAAAAGAAGGCGATGTTATTATTGTCACACCTCCTGAAGTAGTTGAGCTAGACATAGTGGCAGAAAACTTAAACCTTGAAATCGTTTATGAAGACGAGGATGTATTAGTAGTGTATAAGCCAAGAGGTATGGTAGTTCATCCGGCTCCTGGACATCTTAGCGGTACGCTTGTTAATGGTCTTATGCATCAAATTAAGGACCTTTCTGGTATTAACGGAGTATTACGACCGGGAATTGTCCACCGTATTGACAAGGATACGACAGGCCTTTTAATGGTAGCTAAAAACGATGTTGCCCATGTTTCTTTAGTAGACCAACTTGTAAAGAAAACTGTTACTCGTAAATATACAGCACTTGTTCATGGCCACATTGCTCATGACAAAGGTACAATTGATGCACCGATTGGCCGAGACAAAAAAGAACGTCAAAACATGGCAGTCGTTGATAATGGTAAGCATGCTGTAACTCATTTCCGTGTATTAGAACGCTTTAACAAATATACTTTAGTGGAATGTCAGTTAGAAACTGGTAGAACACACCAAATCCGTGTTCATATGAAGTATATTGGTTATCCTTTAGCTGGAGATCCCAAATATGGTCCAAAGAAAACACTAAACTTTAATGGACAGGTTTTACATGCGGGAGTTCTTGGGTTTATACAGCCTAGAACCGGTGAATACTTAGAATTCTCATACCCACTACCAGAGGATTTCACGGATTTATTGCAAGATTTGAGAAAAACAGCATTGCCAAAAGAAGAATAGTCAGATATACTGATTACAATAAATTGAATAGTTTCACCTTTAATAACAGTCCAGAGAGGCTGAGAAGGTACATGTGAAAGTGACTCACTATTATTCTGCGGATTAATAGGATCACTATATTTTAAACGCGCACATACAACCTCTTGGGCTCTTCTAGCTCAAGAGGTTTTTTACATTTCCGAAAAGGAGGAGATAATTTATGGAAGAAAAAGCAAGTATTCTAGATGAACAAGCCATTAACAGGGCACTTACTCGAATTGCACATGAAATAATTGAACGTAACAAAGGAATTGAAGAATGTATATTAGTAGGCATAAAAACTAGAGGTACATATCTAGCACAAAGGCTGGCTGAGGGAATCGAAAAGATTGAAGGCAAACCAATCAAAACGGGTGAATTGGATATTACATTATATCGAGACGATTTATCAATCAAAAGCGCTTCTAATGAGCCTTTAGTACAGCAAGTAGATATTTCCCATGATGTAACGAACAAAAAAGTAATTTTAGTAGATGATGTGCTATTTACGGGAAGAACAGTTCGAGCAGCAATGGACGCAGTAATGGATATAGGCCGGCCCTCTCAAATACAGCTGGCTGTTTTGATCGATAGAGGACATAGAGAGCTACCAATTCGAGCGGATTATGTTGGCAAGAACATTCCTACCTCAAGCAGCGAAAAAATAGTAGTTAAAGTTACAGAGACAGACAAAATAGATGCTGTAAAGATCTTTGAATAAACCAAAAAGGTGGCGACTTAAATGTCAAAGGCAATACTAGATGTAAATGACAAGCCTACAGGTGGACAGCTGATTACTTTAAGCTTTCAGCACATGTTTGCAATGTTTGGCTCAACAATATTAGTACCTCAGCTTGTAGGGTTAAGTCCCGCTATCGCATTACTAACTAGTGGTATAGCAACTATCATTTTTTTAATGGTAACCAGATTTCAAGTACCAGCCTATCTTGGTTCCTCCTTTGCTTTCATAGCTCCTATACTAGTTGCTTCAAACGGATTAAATGAATCAACAGGCAAAGCTATAGACCCGGGAAATGCCATGATTGGAGCAATATTCGTCGGTTTAGTATATGGTGTAGTGTCACTGATCATTTGGAAGAGCGGCTATAAGTGGATTATGAAGCTATTACCACCAATCGTTGTTGGTCCGGTAATCATGGTTATTGGTCTTGGATTAGCAGGAGTAGCAGTGGACATGGCCATGAATATTACAAATGTAGAAACTGGTTTAAAAGAATATAGCTTTTTACATTTTTCAGCAGCGCTAGTGACATTGTTTACAGCAATCATTTGTACAATCTTTTTTAAAAATATTATTAGCACAATGCCAATTTTAATAGGCTTAGTAGTTGGATATCTCTACTCTATCCTCATTGGTATTGTAGATTTTACACCAGTTAAAGAGGCTAGCTTACTAGCGTTACCTGATTTCTTAATACCAGGTGTTCATTATGACTTTGAAGTTACTTCTAGAATCTTGCTCATTATGGTACCAATTGTCATTGTTACTATTTCGGAACATATTGGCCACCAATTAGTATTAGGGAAGGTAGTTAATAGAGACTACATCAAAGAACCAGGTTTACATCGATCTCTTCTAGGGGATGGTCTTGGAACATTTGCTAGTGCCTTAATCGGCGGACCTCCAAAGACAACCTATGGTGAAAATATTGGGGTATTGGCAATTACTCGCGTATATAGTGTGTATGTCATAATGGGTGCAGCTGTGATCGCTATACTACTGTCTTTCTTTGGTAAAGGCATGGCTCTAATCACAACGATACCTACTGCAGTACTCGGTGGAGTATCGATCCTTCTATTCGGAATTATCGCTTCTAGCGGGTTGCGAATGCTAGTAGAGGCAAATATTGATTTTGGGAATAGCAGAAATCTAGTTATTGCGTCGGTAATCCTTGTAATCGGTATAGGTGGAGCTAAATTTATTGTTACAGAGGCTTTGAGTGTGGAAGGTATGGCACTAGCAGCAATCGTTGGTGTAGTTTTAAACTGGATACTACCAGGTAAAAAAGAAGCACAAGCATCAGGTAACGAGACAATAGAATAATGACCTTTTAAAAAGTTGAACAGAGAGTCAACGAAGGGTTCAGATTGAAAAGAGAATTTTAGTAAAAAATCTCTTCTTTGATCATGCTTTGACGAACCCTCTTGAGCTTTTTCAAGAGGTTTTTTTTATAGAAAGGCGGATATTCATGAAAAATTTAGTCTCAATGAAGGAATTATCTGTAGAACAAATAATTGCAATATTAGAACAAGCCGAAGCATTCCGAACAGGCGCAGCCTCTACTTTAAAAAATAAATATACAATGGCAAATCTCTTTTTTGAGCCGAGCACTAGAACTAAGATGAGCTTTGAAATGGCAGAAAGAAGGCTCCCAATCGATGTGCTGCCGTTTGAAGCTGGATTTTCAAGCACGTTAAAAGGTGAAACATTATATGACACAGTAAAGGTACTGGAAGCTATAGGACTTGATGCACTAGTTATAAGACATGAGCAAAACAACTATTTTGAAGAGCTGATAGGTAATGTAAAGCCTGCAATCATTAACGGCGGAGATGGCACTGGAAATCATCCGACTCAAAGTCTGTTAGATATTTTTACGATCTGGCAGGAGTTTGGTACTTTAGAGGATAAAATTGTCACGATAGTAGGGGACATAGTGCATAGCAGGGTGGCAAGGTCTAATGCTCAAGCTCTTACTAGACTAGGAGCTACCGTTCAATTTGTCTGTCCTCCTGAGTGGCAAGGAGAATTTGAAACTATTAATAGTTTTGAGGAAGCGATAGAAACAAGTGATGTATTAATGATGCTTCGCGTACAACATGAACGTCACGATGGTTTGGCTTCTTTTTCAAAGGAAGCGTACAACAAGTCTTATGGCCTTACAGTAGATCGGGAACGAAGGATGAAAGATGGAGCAATCATTATGCACCCTGCCCCTTTTAACCGTGACGTGGAAATAGCTAGTGAATTAGTAGAGTGTGAACGTTCTAGAATTTTTAAGCAAATGGAAAATGGTGTTTATATCCGAATGGCTGTTATCGAGATGATCTTAAAAGGGAGAGAATAAAATGACAAAAATTATTCAAAACGTCCAACTAGTAAACAAATCAGGTGAATTAGAAACTACCTCAGTTGTAGTAAAAGACGGAAAAATAGCTGAAATTACGCCTACTCCTACTTTAGAAGATGCGCAAGTGATTGATGGTAAAGGAATGTTACTGTCCGCTGGCTTTATCGATGTGCACGTTCATTTACGTGAGCCAGGTGGAGAGCATAAAGAAACAATAGAAACAGGAACTAAGGCTGCTGCAAAAGGGGGATATACTACGATTTGTGCGATGCCAAATACTCGTCCAGTTCCAGATACAGTAGAAAACTTCTCTCATGTATTAGATTTAGTAGATAAAAATGCACTAGTTCGAGTACTTCCTTATGCTTCTATTACCATACGTCAAGCAGGTAAAGAACGTACAGATATAGCCGCACTAAAAGAACTTGGTGCATTTGCTTTAACAGATGATGGAGTCGGTGTACAAACAGCTGGAACTATGCTGGAAGCGATGCAAGAGGCAGCAAAACATACTATTCCTGTTGTAGCTCACTGTGAGGATAATTCCCTTTTGTACGGTGGGGTAATGCATAAAGGAAAGCGAAATGAAGAGCTTGGATTAAAAGGAATCCATTCGGTTTCAGAATCGGTACATATTGCGAGAGATATATTATTAGCTGAAGCAGCAGGAGCACATTATCATGTTTGCCATGTAAGTACAAAGGAATCTGTTCGAGTGATTCGAGACGCTAAGAAAGCCGGCATCCATGTTACTGCAGAAGTAAGTCCACATCATTTATTACTTTGCGAGGAGGATATTCCAGCAAATGATGCAATTTGGAAGATGAATCCTCCGCTAAGAGGTAGAGACGACATGATGGCTTTACGTGAGGGATTGTTAGAAGGAACTTTAGATTTTATAGCAACAGACCATGCCCCTCATACAGATGAAGAAAAAGCACATGGTTTCGAAAAGGCTCCCTTTGGAATAGTTGGATTAGAGACAGCCTTTCCATTACTGTATACTCATTTCGTAAAAATGGGGGAATGGTCATTAAAGCAACTGCTAGATTATTTGACCATCAAGCCAGCAAATGTATTTGGGTTTGAATTTGGCAAGCTAGAAGTAGGAGCTCCAGCTGATTTAGTATTAGTAGATTTAAATAAAGAGCAAAAAATAGATAAAGAAGCATTCCTTTCTAAAGGAACAAATACTCCGTTTGATGGATGGGTTTGTACTGGTTGGCCACAAGTAACGATCTATAACGGAGAAATCGTATGGCAGGAGGAACAAGCATGAAAACAAGATATTTAATATTAGAAGACGGTACTGTTTTTAAAGGAAATGCATTTGGTAGTGAATCAGGGACTATTGGAGAAGTTATTTTTACAACTGCTATGACCGGTTACCAGGAGTCTATATCAGATCCATCCAACTGTAGTCAAATACTTACTTTTACGTATCCGATGGTAGGTAATTATGGTATTAATCCAGATGATTTTGAAGCAATAGAGATTGCCTTGTCAGGAGTTGTAGTTCGAGAGCTAGCAGAGAACCCATCTAACTTCCGTAACCAAAGTACATTGAATGAATTTTTAACTTTAAAAAATATTCCAGGAATTGAAGGAATAGATACTCGAAAGCTAACACGCATTATTCGTAAGCACGGATCTCTAAAAGGAACGCTAACAGCTGCTGGAGAAGAAGTGAATGTGGATGAAACAGTGGCAACATTAAAATCTACTGATATTCCTAAAAACGTAGTGGAGCAGGTTTCTATTACGAGACCTTATCCAAGTCCAGGGCGAGGTAAACGAGTTGTCTTAGTAGATTTCGGTATGAAACATGGAATACTAAGAGAATTAAACAAACGTGACTGTGACGTTATCGTGGTACCTTTTAATACATCAGCTAAAGAAATTTTAGCAATGCGTCCTGATGGAGTAATGCTATCTAATGGTCCTGGGGATCCGACGGATATACCAGAGTCTATTGAAATGGTAAAAGGTCTAATAGGAAATGTTCCAATCTTCGGAGTTTGCCTAGGTCATCAGTTAATTTCACTAGCAAGTGGTGCAACATCCTTTAAACTAAAATTTGGTCACCGAGGTGGAAATCATCCAGTAAAAGATTTAACTACTGGAAGAACAGAGCTAACTTCACAAAATCATGGCTATGCGATTGATGCAGATTCAATCTCTAACACGGATTTAGAAATTACTCATCTAGCATTAAATGATGGAACAATTGAAGGTGTAAGACATAAAAAATATCCCGTGTTTTGTGTACAGTTTCATCCAGAAGGGTCATGCGGTCCAGAGGACTCAACCCACTTATTTGATCAATTTATTGAACTAATGAATAAAGAAAGCAAAAAGGAGACTTCACATGCCTAAACGTAAAGATATAGAAACTATTTTAGTAATCGGATCTGGTCCAATTGTAATCGGTCAAGCTGCAGAGTTTGACTATGCGGGGACACAAGCATGTATTTCCCTTAAAGAAGAAGGCTACAAAGTAATATTAGTAAACTCAAATCCAGCAACTATTATGACAGATACAGAAATTGCAGACAAAGTATATATTGAACCTATTACTCTTCCATTTGTGAGTAAGATCATTCGCAAAGAGCGTCCAGATGCAATCCTTCCAACTTTAGGAGGACAGACAGGTTTGAACATGGCGATTCAATTAGATGAATCAGGTATATTGGATGAGTTAGGAATTGAAATTCTTGGTACAAAACTAGAGGCGATTCATAAAGCAGAGGATCGTGACTTATTCCGTACGTTAATGAATGAATTGAATGAACCAGTACCGGAAAGTGATATTATCCACAACCTAGACGAAGCAAAGGCGTTTGTAGAGCGAATCGGATACCCAGTAATAGTAAGACCGGCCTTTACCTTAGGAGGAACCGGGGGAGGTATTTGTCACAATGATACAGATCTAGTGGAAATCGTAACTAGTGGTTTAAAGTACAGCCCTGTGACTCAATGTCTACTAGAAAAATCGATTGCTGGCTTCAAAGAGATTGAATATGAAGTAATGCGAGATTCAGCTGACAATGCAATCGTTGTTTGTAATATGGAAAATGTTGACCCAGTAGGCATTCATACGGGGGACTCGATTGTAGTAGCTCCTACCCAAACTTTGTCGGACCGTGAAAACCAAATGCTTCGAAATGTTTCCTTAAAGATTATCCGTGCGCTAAAAATCGAAGGTGGATGTAATGTGCAGCTTGCTTTAGATCCATATAGCTTCCAGTACTATATTATTGAAGTTAACCCACGTGTAAGTCGTTCATCAGCACTTGCATCAAAGGCAACTGGCTATCCCATCGCGAAGCTTGCAGCAAAAATTGCAGTAGGACTTACACTAGATGAAATGATGAATCCTGTAACTGGAAAGACATACGCTTGCTTCGAGCCAGCTTTAGACTATATTGTTGCAAAAATTCCTAGATGGCCGTTCGATAAATTCGAATCAGCAAAACGTAACCTTGGAACACAAATGAAGGCAACCGGAGAAGTAATGTCGCTAGGACGTACATTTGAAGAGGCAATCTTAAAATCTGTTCGTTCATTAGAAACAGGTCACTTCCATTTGGAAATGAAGAACAGCGAATCCATAACAGACGAATGGATTGCCAAAAGAATTCGTCGCGCAGGAGATGAGCGCTTATTCTTTATAGGAGAGGCACTTCGCCGTGGTGTGAGCATCGAGCAAATACATGAATGGTCTCAAATAGATCTGTTTTTCTTAAACAAATTACAGAACATCGTGCAATATGAAAAGGTAATACAAGAGAATCCGTTTAATCAAGAAATTCTTTATAAAGCAAAAAGAATGGGCTTTGCTGATAAAACAATAGCAAAGTACTGGAACGTGAAAGAAATAGAAGTATATAACTTTAAAAAGGAACATGGAATTACACCAGTTTACAAAATGGTAGATACTTGTGCAGGAGAGTTTGAATCAGAAACTCCTTATTTCTACGGGACATATGAAGAGGAAAACGAATCCATTCGAACGGATAAAGAAAGTGTCATCGTACTTGGTTCTGGTCCAATTAGAATCGGGCAAGGAGTTGAATTTGATTATGCAACAGTTCACTCTGTATGGGCCATCAAAGAAGCAGGCTATGAAGCGATTATTATTAATAATAATCCAGAAACAGTTTCTACCGATTTCTCCATCTCAGATAAATTGTACTTTGAGCCATTAACGGTAGAAGACGTCATGCACATCGTGGACCTTGAAAAGCCAAAAGGAGTAGTTGTACAGTTTGGCGGTCAAACAGCGATCAACCTAGCGGAAGCGTTAGAAGAACGAGGCGTAAAAATATTAGGCACTACTCTAGAAGATATCGATCGAGCAGAAAATCGCAATAAATTTGAGGCTGCTCTTCACGAAATAGGAATTCCTCAGCCGCTAGGTAAGACAGCAGTATCTGTAGAAGAAGCTATTGAAATAGCTAATGAAATTAGTTATCCGGTATTAGTTAGACCTTCTTATGTTTTAGGTGGTCGAGCAATGCAAATCGTTTACAATGAAGATGAAATTAAACACTATATGGAAAACGCGGTTGAAGCTAGCCCCGAAAAGCCCGTTTTAATTGACCGTTACTTAACTGGTACAGAGGTAGAAGTCGATGCAATCTGTGATGGAGAGAATGTTCTAATACCAGGTATCATGGAGCATATTGAGCGAGCAGGAGTGCACTCAGGTGATTCAATCGCTGTATATCCACCACAAAAGCTATCACAAAAACATATAGACACATTGGTAGATTATACAACGAGACTGGCAAGAGGCTTAAAAATAGTAGGTCTGATGAATATTCAATATGTAATTTCCAAAGACGAGGTTTATGTAATTGAAGTAAACCCACGCTCAAGCCGTACGGTACCTTTCTTAAGTAAAATTACATCGATTCCAATGGCAAATATTGCAACAAAGGCAATTTTAGGAAAATCCATTGTAGAGCAAGGCTTTAAAACAGGGCTTGCACCAAATAGTCCAGGAGTATATGTAAAGGTCCCTGTATTCAGCTTTGCTAAGCTGCGCCGTGTAGATATTACCCTAGGGCCAGAGATGAAATCGACTGGAGAGGTTATGGGTAAAGACATAACATTAGAAAAAGCCCTCTATAAAGGCCTAGTAGCTGCAGGAATGGAAATTAAGGATCATGGCTCAGTGCTAATGACGATTTCTGATAAAGACAAAGAAGAAGCAACAGATATCGCTAAGCGTTTCCACGCAATTGGCTTCCGTATAATTGCAACTGAGGGTACAGCTAAAGCAATTCAAGAGGCAGGTATTCCAGTAGATATTGTTGACAAAATTGGTTCTAAGGGAACTACTTTACTTGATGTTATTCAAAAAGGGGAAGCGCAATTTGTTATTAATACTTTAACAAAAGGCATGCAGCCCGAGCGTGACGGCTTCCGAATTCGTAGAGAGTCTGTTGAAAATGGAATTCCTTGCTTAACTTCTCTAGATACAGCAGAGGCAATGGTTCGAGTAATTGAATCGATGAGCTTCTCTACGGATACGATGAAGTTACAGGAGGTCCGTGCATGATTAAACAGGAGCAGATGATTGTTGTATCTCAACATAAAATTGCGACGAACATTTTTGTGGTTACGTTAAAGGGACAGCTCGTACAGGAGATGAAACAACCTGGCCAATTTGTTCATGTACGTGTGGCACATCAAATGGAGCCACTACTACGAAGACCGATTAGTATTTGTTCTATAAATAGAGAAGCATCGGAATTTACGATGATCTACCGTGCTGAGGGCAGAGGAACTATACTACTTTCAGAGAAAAGACCAGGGGATTATATAGATATACTTGGTCCCCTAGGTCAAGGTTTTCCAATAGAAAAAGTCTCTTCAGGTGATAAGGCATTACTTGTGGGGGGAGGAATTGGAGTTCCTCCTCTCTATGAATTATCTAAAAGATTAGTTGAAAAAGGTGTAAAGCCAATCCATGTATTGGGCTTTCAATCCGAGAATGTTGTTTTCTACGAGGAGCTATTTAACCAGCTTGGTGAAACACATATAGTTACAGCAGATGGAACCTATGGTCATAAGGGGTTTGTAACAAATGTATTAGAGACTATGAATGACGACTTTGCTGTGTACTATAGCTGTGGTCCAACTCCTATGCTTGCTGCTATGGAAAAAATGTATCCACATAAAGAAGGTTACCTCTCTTTTGAACAACGAATGGGCTGTGGGATTGGTGCATGTTTTGCATGTGTATGTGAGACAACGGAAAAAATGGAAGTTGACTATCTCAAAGTTTGTTCAGATGGTCCAGTCTTCCAGTCAGGAGTGATTCGAGTATGAATAGATTAGCTGTCGAATTACCAGGACTGTCATTAAAGAACCCGATCATGCCTGCTTCTGGGTGTTTTGGATTTGGGAAGGAATATGCTCAACTCTATGATTTATCCAAATTAGGAGCGATCATGATTAAAGCAACTACCTTAGAAACACGACTAGGTAACCCAACTCCTCGAGTAGCTGAAACGCCTGCAGGGATGCTAAATGCGATTGGGCTACAAAATCCAGGACTAGCTAAGGTCATGGCAAACGAGCTTCCTTGGCTAGAACAATATGACGTGCCCATCATAGCAAACGTAGCTGGGACATTAACAGAGGACTATGTTGGTGTTGCTGAGGCTATTTCAAAGGCACCTAACGTATACGCTCTAGAGCTAAACATTTCGTGTCCAAATGTTAAACAAGGTGGAATTACGTTTGGAACAGACCCCCTAATAGCAGAAGAATTAACAAGAGCTGTCAAGGAAGTTTCAAGCGTTCCCGTCTATGTAAAATTGTCTCCAAATGTAACAAACGTAGTAGAAATTGCAAAAGCAGTAGAAGCTGGCGGTGCAGATGGAATAACTATGATTAATACGTTACTTGGTTTACGTCTAGACACTCGAACTGGACGCCCTATCATCGCTAATGTAACTGGTGGTCTGTCAGGACCCGCCATCAAACCTGTTGCCCTTCGCATGGTATATGAAGTAGCTAAACAAGTATCTTTACCAATTATCGGTATGGGTGGGGTGTCGAATATAGATGATGTCATAGACTTCCTATCTGCAGGAGCAAGTGCAGTTGCTGTAGGCACGGCTAACTTTGTTGATCCATTTATTTGTCCGACTTTAATCGATCAATTACCAGAAAAGTTAGATGAGCTCGGATATAAAACAATAAGCGATTTAGTTGGAAGGAGCCATCGATTATGAAAAACAGCCCCATTATCGCATTAGACTTTTCTTCAGCAGAAGAAGTTTACCGTTTTTTAACACCTTTTGAGCAATCTCTTTTTGTGAAGGTTGGAATGGAACTATTTATGCAGGAAGGTCCAGCCATCGTTTATAAGCTAAAGGAAAAAGGACATGATGTTTTTCTAGATTTGAAGCTACATGATATTCCAAATACAGTTGGACAGGCGATGAAAGGATTAGCACGTTTAGGAGTAGATCTGATCAATGTCCACGCAGCTGGAGGAGAGACTATGATGGCAAAAGCTCGTGAAGGCTTAGAAGCCGGAACTTCGGCCGGTAATGTAAGACCTGCTATTATAGGCGTTACTCAATTAACTTCCACTTCTGAGAAGCAAATGCAAGAGGAACAGCTGATTAAACAAACTCTAGAGGAATCTGTTCTTCATTATGCTAGGCTTTCCCAAAAAGCAGGATTAGATGGTGTAGTATGCTCCGTACTAGAGGCAAAGAAAATAGCAGAAGCGTGTGGGGAAGACTTTTTAAGAGTTACTCCAGGTATACGACTATCTGCTGGAGAAGCACACGACCAAGTTCGAGTAGCAACTCCTTCTAATGCTAAAAAGCTAGGCTCTTCTCACATTGTTGTCGGACGTGCAATCACAGAAGCAGAAAATCCCGTAGAGGCTTATAAAACTATTCTAAAAATGTGGGAGGAACAAGCATGACACTTGAACATAAAATTGCAAAAGCACTTCTTGAAATAGGGGCAGTAGAACTAAAGCCAAACGATCCTTTCACGTGGGCATCGGGAATAGAATCACCAATTTATTGTGATAATCGCATAACGATGTCTTCTCCGGTCGTTCGCAAGGATATTGCAAAAGGTCTTGCTGAAGCAATCCAAAAGAATTTTCCAGAAACGGAAGCCTTGGCGGGAACGGCAACAGCGGGTATTCCTCATGCAGCATGGGTAAGTGATGTATTAGAGCTTCCTATGATGTATGTACGCTCTAAGGCAAAGGAGCATGGTAGAGGAAAGCAAATTGAAGGAAAAGTAGTGAAAGGTCAGAAGGTAGTAGTCGTCGAAGATCTAATTTCCACTGGAGGAAGTAGCTTAACAGCAGTTGAAGCGCTTCAAAAAGCTGGGTTAGAAGTACTTGGAGTAGTAAGTATTTTTACATATGGACTTCCGAAAGCAGAGGAGTCTTTTAAAGAAGCGGAGATAAACTTTGTCAGCCTAACTAACTTTGAGACTTTGGTCAATGCGGCGCAGGAAGTAGGAACAATTACAGAAGCGGATATTCCGATGCTTACTAAGTGGCACAATGATTTGAAGCAAGGGTTATTAAAATAAGGAAGTGATCGCCTTCTCATTTTTAATTGAGAGGCGATTTTTTAATGGATGAATCAATTTCATAATCATTTGACTCACTTATCCTAGTTGAGCTGTCCTTGAATCAAAGCAACCTAAAGAAGCTTACAGATTTTTGCATAGTAAAAGAGAAAGAAGTGAGATTACTTCTTTCCCTGTTTATTCAAAGAAAGCTAGATTTATTAGTCTACTGTTACAGCAAGCTCTTTTACTAATATAGAAGGTGATCCATAGCCTCCAGGCTGAAAGGTAAGATCTGATGCAATGGTATCTATGTTTTTCATAAGGTGATAGAAGTTTCCAGCAATAGTCATTTGGTTTATAGGTGATGCGATATTCCCGTCTTTAATATGATATCCTGTTGTTTCCACAGAAAAGTCACCTGAAATAGTATTTGTTCCAGAGTGTAGCCCAGATAAATTAGTTATATAAATGCCATTTGGAAGATCACCTAATAACTGATCTCTGCTTTGCTCCCCAGGAGCAATATATAAATTTTGCGGTGCTATAGTTAAAGTACCTTTGTAAGAGGATTTATATGCATTTCCAGTGGACTCGCAGCCATCAATCTTAGCAGTCTTTCGGTTGTGTAGAATAGTTTCTAATGTTCCATTAGAAATAATTGTTTGTTTTTTGGTAGCAACTCCTTCGCCATCAAACGAAGATCCAGAAAAAGCATCAGGGTGGAAAGGGTCATCTACAAGAGTCAGTATATCTGATCCTATTTTCTCTCCAACTTTTCCTTTTAAAAGTGATTGGTCCTTTTGAGTATTTTCAGCAGAGAAAATTTCAGAAAAGGTTGCTAGGAGAGAGGCAGCGGAATCATGTCTGAATACGACTGGGTATTTTCCGCTCGGGATGGTTTTACCCCCCAAGTAAGATAATGCTTCTTTTGCTAGCTCAGTAGCAATTTCATCAGCATTCAAAGAATAAAAATCACGAGTCATTTTAATAACGTGCCCGGTTTTCATTTCATTATCAGCTTTTACAACTGCAGATACAAAAATATAAAGTCCATTTCTTTCATCCTGCAAAGAGAGTCCTTTATTATTAATCATTAATCGTTCGGAATTAAAATCTTCTAGCATGCAATAATTTAAAGTAGTTATTCTTGGGTCGTATGCCAGTACTTTTTGTTCAATGGCTTTTATAAGTTCAATCTTCTCAGGAATTCCTATCTTCTTTAATTCAGGATTATAAAAGCTATGCTGGACATATTCTTTACTTCCCTCGAAAATAGAAGAATTATCACTTTCATCTAAGATTTCAGCGTTAGCCTTAGCGTTTTCTACTAAGAAGGCAATCGAGCTCTCATCTATTTTTTCTGTATAAGCATAGCCCATGTTTCCGTTATACAGACCTCTAAATCCTATGCCAGCTTCTTCAGAGGTTTCATAACTATCTACTTCTCCATTAAAAATCATACATTTAAACGAATCTGATCTTTCATAGTAAGCTTCTGCTTCAGAAAATCCAGTGGCTTTTGCTTGTTTAAGCAGCTCTTTTTGAAAGTCTGTTGTATTCATCATTATTCCCCCTTTGTTCCACCAACAGTGATTTCACTTACACGAATCATGGGCTGTCCTACGTTAACTGGAAGGCTTCCACTAATAGAACCACACATTCCAGCACCGTGTGCAAGATTGTTTCCAACTCGATCTACTAGCTGAAGTGTCTTAGCGCCATTTCCAATTAGCGTAGCACCACGGATTGGTTGAGCTATTTCTCCATTCTTAACTATATAACCTTCCATAACTGCGAAGTTGTAGTCTCCAGTGGCAGGGTTAACTTGCCCTCCACCCATATATTTAGCATAGATTCCGTATTCTGTAGAAGCTATTATTTCTTCCGGAGTAGAAGACCCAGGTGCGATAAATGTGTTAGTCATTCGTGAAGTAGGATTGTATCTATATGATTGTCGACGTGAAGAACCTGTTGGCTTTGCATTCATTCTTCTAGCATTAAATTTATCAATCAGATAGCCCTTTAAAATACCATTTTCAATTAATACGTTCTTTTGAGTTTTTTCACCTTCATCATCAATATTTAATGAACCCCATTCGTTAGGTAATGTCCCATCGTCAATATAGGATACAATGTCAGGAGCAACTTTCTCACCTATTCGATTAGCAAAAACAGAATTGTTTTTGGCAACCGATGTAGCCTCTAGGCCATGACCGCATGCCTCATGAAAAATAACTCCTCCAAATTCGTTGTCAATAATAACTGGGAACTTTCCGCTAGGACATTCCTCTGCACCAAGCATATTGACTGCGATACGAGCAGCCTCTCCGGCATAATGCTCTAAGTTAAGATTTTCTATAAATTCGAACCCAGCATGAGCACCTGGCCCATAAAAACCAGTCTGCATTTCAATACCATCAGAAGCAGTGGCTTGAATAGATAGTCTACTATATACACGAGTATCTTCTACAAACTTTCCTTCTGAATTTGCGATTAAAACATTCTGTTCCTCGTCTATATAGCGTATTCCTACTTGTTTAATACGAGGATCATAGCCTCTTGCAATATCATTTGCCTGTCTCATTACGGATACTTTTCTAAGATTTTCTACACTACGAGGCTTTAAAGCAATAGTATGTAGTGGTTGAATAATTTCTTTTTGAAGTGGATGAATGATTCCAGCAGAACCACCTTGGATGGCATGGGCTGCTCGCTTGGCTGCTTGTATTAAACCTTCTTCTGAAAAATCAGTAGTATACGTATAAATACTCTGTAACCCTAAAAATATACGAATACCAATACCAAAATCTCTACCCGAATTACTTTTTTCTATTTTGTTGCTTTGTAGTACTAATTGATTGACGTATTTATCTTCTACAAAAATCTCTGAAAAATCTCCTCCGGTAGAAAGTGCTGCTTCCAATACGTTTTCTATAATGGACTGTTTTAACATATAATTCCCCCCTTAATAGAATTATATAGTAATAAACTATCACTTAATACTGTTTATTTTGATAATTTGGTAAATTTTAAAAATATTAATAGGGTAATATTCACGCATTAATAAGTGTGTTAGAGTTGGGCATTCTAATAGTATGGAATGACCTTTATTACGTGCATTGACATGGGCTTTGGAGAAATAGAAAGGATATTTCCTTTCTCATGAAGTATTATTTCGACTAAATAAATTAAAAACTAAAAATCTGTATTGGATTAAATGGGTAATAAATCATAAGAAAGTTAAGACATCCCTCTCTGGTTATGTTATATTCTTAATAATTATAAAAAAATGAAAATAGAGGATGTAGAGAATATGTCAAATTCAAAAATATTGAAATGGGTTACAGGAGGATTAGAGGCTGTACTAGGTATACCAGTTCTTGGAGGAATCATAATTCTGAGCTTGGCCTGGATTCCTTTGCTAATTATGCTGGCACTGCATATAGTTACTCTAGTGATTACAAAAAAAGAAGGCGGAGGAACTACGACAGGGAGTATACTAGGAATAGTAACCTCTTGCATTGGCTTCATACCTATTGTAGGAATGATTATGCATATCATTACTGCTGTTATT
Organism: uncultured Psychrobacillus sp.; assembly: GCF_938022135.1. Classification (NCBI taxonomy): domain Bacteria; kingdom Bacillati; phylum Bacillota; class Bacilli; order Caryophanales; family Bacillaceae; genus Psychrobacillus; species uncultured Psychrobacillus sp. The sequence goes on along the minus strand of NZ_CALIED010000044.1, from coordinate 22,067 downwards.
TTAATGATAGAAGCTTCTAAGCCAGAGATTCCAAAAGACGTCTTTAATGAAGAGTTTTAAATAGACTTAAAGAAATCAAAAACTGACTTATTAGAGACAGTAGCTAAGTACAGTTTTTTCACAACTCACTGTAACCGTAAATAACTTCAGAAAATTGAAAGAAGCCATGAAAATTTTACATCCGTAGAATTTTCAAGGCTTCTTATTTTGAGGAGAGTTTTGCACCCGCCTCGTTTATTAATTTTTTATTATTTAGTATAGTTATCAAAGTATCCTTGAATATAAATCATTGGTGTACCTTTGTCTCCGCTACCGGAAGTAAGATCTGACAGAGAACCAATAAGATCAGTTAATCTACGTGGAGTTGTACCTTGAGCTTCCATTGCTCCAACAAGATTGTCTTCTTTGTTATTAATATGCTCAGTAATTGCTTGCTTTAATTCTTCTCCTCTTAAGTGAGCGAAGTTATTATCTGCAAGATATTTTAATTTTACTTCATTTGGAGTTCCGGCTAATCCAGATGTGAAGGCTGGTGAAACAACGGGATCAGCTAGCTCCCAAATATGTCCTACAGGATCTTTAAATGCTCCATCTCCATATACCATTACTTCTACATTTTTCCCTGTTTTTTCTTTTATAATTTCTTGAATGTTATCAACGATTGGTTGGCAATCGCGAGGGAAAAGCTTCACCGTGTCTTCTGTCGATTTGTTCGATCCAAGTAAACCATATTCCTCGTTAAAACCACTTCCATCAATGGACTCCGATAATATGTTGTCTAGACTATAAATTTTTTCGCCACCATTTGCTTTTAATATTTTCTTCGTTCTAAATCTTGAGTGAATATCACAAGCAAGTACATTTTTTGTATAGTCTAGAATAGATTTTGGGTTGTTAGAGAAAATGACTTCACATTCCACTCCATATTCTTCTATTAACGATTTATAGTATGCAATGTAGTCTACTCCAGTAAAAGGATGTAGCTTATAGCCAAAGTAGTCGCGGAATTGTTTCTCTGTAAGGACATCTGTCCAAGGGTTTACCCCTTTATCATCTAACTCGTCAATTTCTACAAGATGATTGCCGACTTCATCAGAAGGATAGCTTAGCATTAAGACTATTTTCTTTGCACCTTTTGCTATTCCACGGAGTACTACTGCAAATCTATTACGACTTAGGATTGGAAAAATAACACCTAGTGTGTCATCTCCAAACTTCGTATGAACGTCAGTGGCAATCTGGTCTATACTAGCGTAGTTTCCTTGAGCGCGGGCAACGATAGATTCAGTTACGGTCACAATGTCCTGATCGTTGATAGAAAAGCCTTCCACTTCTGATGCTTTTAATACACTATTTACTACTATTTCTTCAATATTATCACCATTATTTATAATTGGGCCACGAAGACCTCTTACAACTGTTCCCACTACTCTTTCCAAATTGAACGCTCCTTCAACTATTATAAATATATTATTACCACTTGTAATTCTACGTAATACAGTGATATAAGTAAAATTAATATATATTATAATAGATATAAGAGGTGCTTATATGTCAGGGAAATTGGATTTATATAAAATATTTTGCATGGTAAGTAAAAATAATAGCTTTTCGAAGGCTGCAAAAGATCTCTTTATGAGTCAATCCGCAGTTAGTCAGGCCATAATGCAACTGGAGAAAGAACTAGATACCAGATTATTCTACAGAACGACAAAAGGAGTTACTTTAACAACAGAAGGCTCTGTGCTTTTTGAATATGCTAGCTCTGCTTTAAAGCTCATTGATACTGGTGAGGAGAAAATTTTAGAATTTAAAAACCTTACTGCAGGGGAACTTAAAATTGGAGTTGGAGATACAATTTCAAGATTTTTCTTGCTCCCTTATTTAGAGGAGTTCCATAATAAATATCCTAGTATTAAATTCACCATTGTAAATGGTACGACCATAGAGCTTTGCAATATTTTAAAGAGTGGAGGCGTAGACATTGCTCTTTGTAATTTTCCGATAGATGATGATAGCTTGGGACAACGGCCTTGTTTAGAGGTACAAGACATTTTTGTATATGGGGAAAAGTTTGATAAAGTCTTGTCAAAGCCAATTAGTTTGGACAAGCTTGTAAAATTTCCATTAATATTCCTTGAACAAAAATCAGTCTCGAGAAGATATGTGGAAGAATATATGCTTTCAAAGGGTGTAAAAATATCACCTGAATTTGAGTTAGGTTCTCATGATTTACTATTGGAGTTCGCAAAAATTAACTTAGGTATTGCTTGTGTTACTAAGCAATTTGCGGGAGATTATTTAAGAAAAGGGATGCTCAAAGAGGTGAAGTTAAAAGAGAGTATACCGCCAAGAAATATAGGAGTGTGCTTTCTAAAAAGGGTTCCATTATCAACTGCCGCCACTAAATTTGTAGAATTAATCGAGTAAAGGCTTGATTTTCCACAACTATTTCTAAGAAGTGCTACGCTTTGTCATATTGGGGTAGCACTTCTTTCTTCTTCCAAAATACAGTATGTAGGGATACGTAGTGTGATTTTTAAAAAAATATTCTGAAATTTCATTGTAGACATGTTAGGTAACCTTACATTATAATAATATATTATAAAAAAGGGGGAATTGAATGGTTAAATTTACAGCTGTGTTATCGATCATCCCAAAAGCCTTGCAAATGTTTTTAAACCTCTGCTTAGTCTTCTTGGCCTTTATACTGGCCTTTTTGTTAGTGAAGGAGCTGACTATTTTTATAAAGGTGCTGCTCACAGTAGGTCCGAGCGATTATAAAATGTTCCTTGCTAATATCCTCATATTCTTTTTGTATTTTGAATTCATCACTATGATCGTGAAGTACTTCAAAGAAGACTACCACTTTCCGCTTAGATATTTTTTATATGTAGGCATCACAGCAATGATCCGTCTAATCATCGTAGAGCATGACCATCCAATTGATACTCTTTTTTACTCACTCGTTATTCTAATTTTAATTGTTGGTTATTTTATTATGAATATTACACCACTCGAAAGACCTAGTAACCCATGGTTTATAAAAGGAAGGGAAAGAGAAAATCCATCAAACTTGGGAGAAACGAATGCATGAAAAATACCTATTTAAGTCGTGAAATTATTCCTAAAAAAATAAATAAAACCTCTATAAATGTTGCAAAGAGGATGGTTGTGAATAAACCACAACCATCCTCTTTATTTATATATAGAAAAGCGTAAGCCCCTGTGCTTGCGCCGACAGGCAAATGGAAAAAGCGAGGAGGCAGCCTCACAGCCACCGGAGCTTTTATCCATTTGACCCCGAGGGGGCAAGGGGCTGAAGCTAGCCAAATAGAAAAGCGTAAGCCCCTGTGTTTGCCCCGACAGGCAAATGAAAAAAGCGACGTCACAGCCAATTGAGATTTTTTCCAGCCCTCCTACTCAATTTAATATACTAAACCAATGCGAGTATGCGTTTTTTGGAAAAACTCTTCATCAGGGTCAAAATAATCTTCACTAAAACTAGCTATAAATTCCTTGTTGTCATTTAGGTAGCCTGCACCCCATGTAGGATCCATTGTGACCCACCGATCATCGACCTTAGCCTCTACCCATGCATGTCGATCTGTCGTGTATCCTTCTACAAATCGGGCTTCGATATTGCTTGAACGTAAGAGTGCAATCGTAAGGTAGGCGTAGTCCTGACATACCCCCGTTTGAGAATTTAAAGTTTTTAAGGCACTGTCATCCCATTTGAAGTCGTCATTTTGGAATTTAACTACGTCATAAGAGATGGTGTTAGCTACAAAGTCATAAATAGCTTTTGACTTTTCTAATTCGGAAGTTTTCCCTTTTGTAAGGCTGTTTGCTAGGTCAATAATTTGTGGTGCATCAGATTCAATGCCTCTTGAAGGAAGAATATCTCGTTTATCCTCTTCAGCTGAAGAAATTATATCGAACTTAGCAACCTCATAATATCTAAAGAAATCATTTTTAGTTTCAGTAATCTCAGGGACGCTAATAGATACTTCATATTCTCCAGGGCCAAATCTTAAATGAAAATAATCGTTAAATGTAAAGTCTTGGATGGGGATGACCTCTAGAGCATGATCTTCACCTTTTTGAGTTTGCACATAGAGATGGGTAGTTTGTTTTGATAGTGAAGCTTCTGGATCTATAAAACCCTTAATGTGAAACGTGTGTTCTGTTGTCTTTTCTCCACTGACAGGCTCAACCAGATTTATCCCGCGTTCAGCATATAGGGAAGAATAAGAAATTGGTTCCAATATCTCTAACGATGTATTTTCTATAAGCAAATCTGTTGCAGTCTTGTAAAAGTTATCTTTCTCTAAATCAGGAATCATAACTTCTAGCTTATGCAAGCCTTTGCCAAACAAAAGTGGAATATTGGTAGTAAATTGACCTTTTTTTATTGGAATAACATTACTCCACGTTTGACCGTCTTTTGATAGCCGAACCATAATATCCTCGTATAATCCACCATTCTGTAAGTTCCCTTGCAATGTATAAATACCGTCTTCTTCTACATAGCCGACCTCTGTATTAAGGATCAGTCCGGCTTCTAAACCAATAGGTGTATAGGCAACATCTCTAATTCTATTTGGGTTTACATTTAGAACTTCAAAGTTTGCTGTATCATAGTAATGGTTTTCTCGTTCTTTGCTCGGTATCTGTACTTTAATCTTATACGTTCCCTCACCGTTAAAAAAATGAATGATTTTTTTAAATTTACCATCACTAATTGGAACAAAATAGTCCTGTTCCTGAATATAACTATTTTCATTTTCTGTTTGGACATTAATCCATATGTAGTTAGATTTTAGTTCGTCAGCCTTTTTTATCTCACCTGCAATAGTAACTTCACCGTTAGCAGAAAACTTCTCATATTTTGGTTCATAAAAGGTGAGCCCTAGTTCACTTGCATAAGAGGAAGTGAGATCCAGCGGAGTAAGGTTTATGCTTTTATTTTTTTCCTGAACTAAAATTTCATAAGGATCAGCTTCAACTTTTTCTATTGGAACAGGGATGTTAGGTTCTGTTGGTATTGGATTATTCAATGTTTCGGAATCATTACCACATGCAGTGAGAAGAATTAAAAAACAAAATATAGGGAATCCGCGTTTAAATAACTCCATTGAACATCCTCCTTTTTATCCGCATAAAACTCTTCTATTTATTCTCTCATAAATTTGGAAAAATAGTGGATTATTTTTTACATGTATTGATATCAGTAGCAGGTGTCTCCAGTAGGAGACGTGAGCTGTATAAGCGATGACAGCGCGAACGCTTAATACAAGGGATAACTTAGAAATTTACGCGTCCAACTGCCAGCTGCTTACTAAATTTAAAATAAAATTAAATTATATACAAATAATAAAAAAATGACAAAATTATGAACAATCGATTAATAATTTATGAATTAATAATGAAAAAAAGAATAATAGTATAACAAAAAAATACAAAAGAGTTATACTTACGTTATTGTGAAATTATTCACAATTAATAATATTAAACCTATTCTTTTAAATGAAACAGCATCAAAACTCCTGCAATTTATGAAACTTTACTTGGGAATTTCAGGTATAAAAAGTTTTTTTGATTACAAGATAATTTAGAAACTTGTATGAACAAATTATTAAGGTCCTAAAAGTGAAGTCCCAGTAAGAGAGTAGTTAAGAGAAAGAGGCGATTTCCAAAACTTAAAAGTTAAAATATCGTGTATGACAATAGAAGAAGATGGAATGATTAATAAGGATAAATTAGGACAAAATACAGCAGATAAGTATACAGAGGTGCTTTAAGTTCACCTATTATTTTATCCACAAGTATGTTTAATCGCAAAGTAAAGATTCATTCTTAGTTAGTCTATTTGTAAATTTATAGAAGTAGAGGAGAAGAAAAGATGAAAAAAAATAAAATGTTATTTGTTCTTCTGGCTTTTGCAGTATTTCTTATCATTATTTTGTTACCAAATCCTGAAGGACTTCCTGTTGCTGGGCAGAGAGCTCTGGCAATACTTGCGTTAGCAGTAATTCTGTGGGTTACAGAGGCTGTATCGTTTCCTGTAAGTGCCTCCATAATAATTGTGCTCATTTCCGTATTTATAGGTCTTGCTCCAACTATTGATGATCCTACAGTAGATTACACGACATCAGGTGCATTAAAGCTTGCGTTAGGTGGGTTTAGTTCTTCTGCAGTCGGATTAGTAGCCGGTGCTACATTTATCGCAGCAGCGATGGAGCTTACGGGATTACACAAAAGGTTAGCCCTTTTCATCATGTCCAAAGTTGGTACAAAAACCAAGAGTTTAGTTTTTGGGACAATTGTTGTAAGTATTGTATTAGCTCTATTTGTTCCTAGTGCTACAGCTCGGGCGGGTACAATTCTTCCTATTCTTTTAGGAATAGTAGCTGCTTTTAATTTACCTAAAACAAGTAGGCTTTCCGCTTTATTAATAGTTACGGCAGTGCAGTCTATATCTATTTGGAATGTTGGTATTAAAACAGCTGCAGCCCAAAACATGGTTGCTCTTGGATTTATTGAAGAAACTTTTGGCATTAATATTACCTGGGGGCAATGGTTTATATATGCTGGTCCCTGGTCCATACTGATGTCTATCTTACTATTTTTTCTAATGAATAAGCTTATCAAACCAGAGCTATCGGAATTAGAAAACGGTGACGTAGTTATTAAAGATCAATTAAGAGATTTGGGTCCTATAACAGGGAAAGAAAAAAGATTAATCATTATTTCCATCGCATTGCTAATTCTTTGGGCAACAGAAGGTATACTTCACCCACTAGATTCAACGACAGTGACTTTTATAGCGGTCATGGTTATGCTCTTACCTGGAATTGGTATTTTTTCTTGGAAAGAAGTGCAAAATAAGATTCCATGGGGAACTCTTGTAGTATTTGCAGTTGGGATATCAATGGGTACAGTGCTTTTACAAACGGAAGGAGCTGCTTGGTTATCGCAAAATACTTTAGAAGCAGTCGGTTTGACAGAAATGCCTCTTATTTTTATTATCATGGTTCTTTCGTTATTTAATATTTTGATTCACTTAGGATTTGCAAGTGCTACGAGCTTGGCTTCCGCTTTTATACCTATTGTTATCGCTTTAGTGGTCTCCATGCAGCCAACTTCATTTAACGGTCCTGGTCTTGTATTAATCCAACAGTTTGTTGTTTGCTTCGGTTTCTTGCTACCTGTAAGCGCACCCCAAAATATGCTTGCATATGGTACCGGTGCCTTCACAACAAAGGACCTTTTGAAATCTGGTCTTCCAATAACTATAGTAGGATACTTATTAATCATTGTCTTCAGCATGACTTATTGGCAATGGGTTGGTCTTCTTTAAGACAAGTGGGATTAGTTATAAAAATATAAGGATGTGTAATAATGAATAACAATTATCCATGGAATCAATTTCAAGGACCCAATTTAGCATACCTGTTAGAGCAATACGATTTATATGTACAATCACCTGATGACGTAGAAGAGGAAATAGCAGCATTGTTTCAACAATATGGTTCACCAGTCGATTCTTTGGGTCAAAGTGAGACTAAATCGATATCAGGTAATATAAACAACAACTTAGATAAAATTCTTCGAGCTATTCGGCTCGCAGATGCTATTCGTACACATGGGCACCAAAATGCTAACATTTACCCCCTTAACAATGGGAAACAGGATCCGTCGAAAATTAGTATGGAGTTCTATGGCCTCTCTGAACAGGACTTAGTAGATGTACCGGCAGCTCTTATAATTACTAATCCTCCTAAAGACATACGTAATGGACTTGAGGCTATCAATTATCTAAGGTCTGTTTACACGGAAAGTATTGCTTTTGAAATTACACATATCACAGACTCCAAGGAGAGACAATGGCTGCAAGATAAAATTGAAGGAAATGCTTTAAATCAAAGCCATTCATTAGAAGAAAAGAAAGAGTTACTAGAACGTTTAACTAAAATTGAAGGATTTGAAAAGTTTATTCATCGTACGTTTGTAGGAGCTAAGCGCTTTTCTATAGAAGGGCTTGATGCATTAGTTGTTTTAATCGATGAATTAGTTAATCAGGCTGGGATAACAAAAACTAAACAGGTGAATATCGGAATGGCCCACCGTGGCCGATTAAACGTCTTGACGCATGTATTAAATAAACCGTATGAGATGATGTTTGCTGAGTTCGCTCATGTACCGTCTAAGGCATTCTTACCTAAGGACGGATCTTTAGAGATTGCAGAAGGCTGGTTTGGTGATGTGAAATATCATAAAGGGGCTACCTATCGTTCAAATAATGGCGTCACAGTACAGCTGGCCTATAATCCATCCCATCTTGAGGTAGTGAGTCCTGTAGTGACTGGTCAAACTCGAGCTGCACAAGAGGTAAAAGACATACCTGGTTATCCGAAGCAGGATAAGAATGCAGCATTTGCAATCTTAGTTCATGGAGATGCCGCTTTTCCAGGGCAAGGTGTAGTAACAGAGGTATTAAACTACAGCCGAGTACGTGGTTTTCAAACAGGTGGATCCATTCATATTATTGCTAACAATATGATTGGATTCACTACAGAGCAATTCGACTCTCGTTCTACGAATTATTCCTCGGATCCTGCAAAAGGATTTGAGGTTCCAGTCATCCACGTAAATGCTGACAAGCCGGAAGCTGTGTTAGAAGTAGCAAGGCTTGCTTTTGAATATCGTCGACAATTTAGTAAGGATATAGTTATTGATCTTATTGGTTACCGTCGATATGGTCATAATGAAATGGACGAACCATCCATTACTAATCCATTGATGTATCACATTGTCCATAAACATCCAACTGTAAGGCAAATTTATGGTGACCAACTTGTAGAAGAAAAGGTACTTAATCAGTCCCAAGTTGAGATGTTAGATGAGACAATATTAAAGGAAATGCAGGAGGCATATGACAGGGTCAAAGAACTTCCGCAGACAACTGCAAACGAGGTAGTGATTCCGCAGGTTGTATTAGACGGGTATCCTGATATACCGACTGGTGTTGAGGAAGTAAAGCTAAGTAAGGCTAACGCAGAACTTTTAACCTGGGCCAAGGAGTTCACACCATTCAAAAAATTAGAGAAGATACTTAGACGTAGGGAAGAGCCCTTTACCGGAAGCGGAAAGATAGACTGGGGACACGCCGAAACACTTGCGTTTGCAACTATTTTGCAAGATGGACATTCGATACGCTTAAGTGGACAGGATGCCCAACGCGGGACGTTCTCTCACAGACATTTAGTACTACATGATGAGAAAACAGGAGAAGAACTTATACCAATGCATTTTATTAGCGATTCTGCTGCCTCTTTTGTTGTTCATAACAGCCCATTAACAGAAGCTGCTATTTTAGGCTATGAATTCGGATATACACTAGAGGATAAGAATACGTTAACGATTTGGGAAGCACAGTATGGGGATTTTGCTAACATGGCACAGGTAATGTTTGATAACTTTATCAGTTCTGCTCGAGCGAAATGGGGATTGAAGTCAGGTCTAGTAATGCTGCTTCCACACGGGGCCGAGGGGCAAGGCCCAGAGCACACAAGTGCTAGATTAGAGAGGTACCTACAGCTTTCAGCAGAAAATAACTGGACTGTAGCTAACCTTTCAAGCGCAGCAAATTACTTCCATATATTACGCAGACAAGCAGAATCTTTGAATGAAGAATTTGTGCGTCCGCTACTAATCGTCTCTCCTAAATCACTTTTACGGAATCCTTTGGTTGGTGCTGATGTCTCTGAATTGGTGGATGGTAAATTCCAAGCAGTGATTGAACAACCGAATCTTGGTGGCCAACCAGACGAGGTAAAGAAAATTGTTTTTGCTAGTGGGAAAATGGCAATTGATTTAGCGGAAAAAGTAAAAAGCGGCACTGATTTTAATTATTTGCATATCATTCGTGTGGAACAGCTTTATCCATTCCCTAAGGATGAAATTTTGTATATATTAGGACGTTACCCAAACGTAGAGTTATTGACATGGGCTCAAGAAGAACCTCAAAATATGGGTTCTTGGAATTATGCTCTCCCGTATTTATTAGAGATGGCAGATGGAAGAAGCATTGCTTATACAGGACGAGTGCATCGCTCAAGTCCGGCTGAAGGCGACGCAGATACTTATAAAGTAGAACAAGGAAGAATTATTGAAGAAGCATTAAAAAGTTTGTGAGCAATAGAACTAAAAGGAGGAAGTTTAAGTGGCAGAAATTATAGTTCCGGAATTGGCAGAGTCTATTACAGAAGGCACGATTGCCCAGTGGTTAAAAAAACCAGGTGATACCATTGAAAAAGGCGAGTTTATAGTTGAGCTCGAAACAGATAAAGTAAACGTTGAAGTTATATCCGAGGAAGCGGGAGTAGTGAGTGAGCTGTTATTTGGTGAAGGAGATACAGTTCAGGTAGGAGAGGTTATTGCAATCGTCGGTGCAGGATCTGGAACTTCTGCTGCCCAACCTCAGGCAGAGGAAGTAAAGGTTGAGGAAAAAGCTCCAGATATACCAAAGGCAGAAAATGCACCAATTACAAAGGTTGAAACTACCTCAGACACAAGTAGACCTATTGCTAGCCCTGCCGCGCGTAAGATGGCAAGGGAAAAAGGTATTGATTTAAATGAAGTGTCTCCTGTTGATCCAATGGGGCGTGTTCGTGTTCAAGATGTATCAGCCCATGGCTCAAAACAAATAGCAGAGCCAGCTAAAATTGTCTCTGCTCCAACAGATGATGGTCGTACGACTCGCGAAAAAATGTCTCGTAGACGACAAACAATCGCTTCACGTTTATTAGAGGTCAAACAAAGCACTGCAATGTTAACGACGTTTAATGAGATAGATATGACGAATGTGATGGCTTTGCGTTCTCGTAAAAAAGATAAATTTTTCGAAGACAACCAGGTACGTCTAGGTTTTATGTCGTTCTTCACTAAGGCAGTCGTAGCTGCTTTGAAAAAATATCCTTATGTTAATTCACAGCTGGATGGAGAATACATTGTTAAAAATAACTTCTTTGATATTGGTATTGCTGTATCAACAGAAGGGGGTCTAGTAGTGCCAATCGTTCGTGATGCGGATCGTAAAAACTTTGCAGAAATTGAAGGGGATATTGGAGAACTGGCTAAAAAGGCGCGTGATAACAAGCTAGCACTTTCGGATATGACGGGTGGTTCCTTCACTATTACAAACGGGGGTGTATTTGGTTCCTTAATGTCTACCCCGATATTAAATGGAACACAAGTTGGTATCCTTGGAATGCATACCATTCAAAAACGACCGATAGCGGTTGGAAGTGAAATTCAAATAAGACCTATGATGTATGTAGCTCTTTCTTATGATCACCGTGTAATAGACGGAAAAGATTCAGTAGGCTTTCTGAAAATGGTAAAAGAATTGCTCGAAAATCCAGAGGATCTTATGCTGGAATCTTAAGAGAGTTCAGGTGGAGTATTAATATTTACATTTTAAGTTTTTTAGAGGCTTACTGGATTAATCCAGTAAGCTCTTTTTTTATTCTTAATTATTTTCTGGGAAATACTATTAGCAGGAACTCTTTTATGAAAGGCGAATTACTAGTTATTACATTAGAATGGGAGTGGCGCTATTATGGTAAAAAATATGACTTCTGAAGATTCTATTAAGAGGTGGGACAAGTTTGCTGAAAAATATGCAGCCAATCATCTGGAGCATGGAGATCCACATAAAGAGGTATATTTAAATCCAACCTTGTTTAGTCTTATGGGGAATTTAAACAACAAAAAAGTACTAGATGCTGGTTGTGGAGAAGGGTATTTAAGTAGACTGATGGAGAAAGCAGGAGCAGCTGTAACAGCTATTGACTATTCATCAAAGATGATTGAAATAGCAAAAAGTAGAACAACATCAGAACTCAATATAGAATTTAAACAATCTAACTGTGAAAATTTACATTTTATAATGGAAGGAACTTATGACGTAGTTGTTTCTAATATGGTGATCCAGGATTTAGAAGGTTATCAGCAAGCATTTAATGAGATTTATCGTGTTCTTCGAGAGGGTGGGATTTTTATCTTTTCTATTTTACATCCTTGTTTTCAAACTCCAAAAAGTGGATGGGAGAAAGGGCATGACGGTAAAAAATTATATTGGAAAGTAGATAACTATTTTTATGAGGGAGCCTATGAGCAAAGAGGGATGGACCAGGTAATCTTCTATCACCGCACATTAACAAGTTATGTAAAAGTCATCTGTGAAGCTGGATTTTTAATAGAAGAGATAGTAGAGCCTACCCCATCTGAGGAAATGTTGAAGAAGTACCCATCATTTCGTGAGGATTTTAGAAGTCCCGACTTCATTGTTTTTCGACTGAAAAAGTAATGTTAATTAAGTAGAATAGATTTTTTAAAGCTAAGCTAGAACAGTTTAACGAGTTGTGTAGTGGGGAGACTGTCGCTGGACATAGTGATAAATAATAATCCTTCTAAATTATTTTTTTCTTATATTAAATTTATCTAAACTAATGATTAAACCTAATTTATATACCTTAAAAAAGGGCAATCTCTCATGAGATTGCCCTTTTTTCGTGGTAATCACCTATAAAAACTAGATACACAATTTTCTTACGGTTTAATAATTTTACTCAAACCTTTCTTTTGGCTCTACATATGATAGCAAAGTACGAAAATCTATTAAAGGTGTGTAAGTTATGACAAAAGAAAATGATGAAAAACATTTTAATAGACTTGGGGAACATGAACATCGCTCAAATAAAAATAGGTATAAACTAACTTCGCAACAATTTCCTGTTAGAAGCTCGAGAATAGAATCCGCAAATATAATGCCGAGTGCTTCTGTTAATCGGAACTCTCCTTCTGGAGCCACTGGAAATAACAATGTTCGTTATCGAACTTTTAATGGCAAACAAATTAGTCAGTTTTGTAACTATAACCCTAGAAGAGATTTCGGACGTTGCCTTGAATATAACCGCGACGCGATTCCATCTGTTTGGACAAGGAGCCAAGTAGAACAAATTCGAATTAATTCTACTAATGTTGCACCGCTAATTGAAGCCCCATTCCCTCGTATATCAGCCGATTTATGGATATGGGATATGTGGCCGTTAATAGAAAAAGACGGTTCAATCGCAGTGTTACCTGGTGGTTGGCGAGTGTTATTTGCTTTATCTGTCCCTCGTAGTGTTCTACCAGGAAAAAGACATGATGTTGCAAGAATCAGTTACTTTTATTCGAGAAACGGACTTGACTGGATCCAGGGAGGTTACGTATTCAAAGAAGGTACAGCTTTAGGGTCTAGACAGTGGGCGGGCTCAGCAATGCTTGATGATGATGGTCGTATTTATTACTTCTATACAGCTACTGGTAGAAGAGGAGAAGCTCAAATCACTTACGAGCAGCGAATTGCATTATCGAGCAGTGATTATATTTCTAACTTAGATGGTGTGCAATTAGTAAACTTTGCCCCTCATCAAGTAATCCTAGAACCAGACGGTATTCTCTACCAGACAGAAGAACAATCTAGTGGAGGAATAATTTATGCCTTCCGTGATCCCTTCTTCTTCAAAGACCCTGCGACAGGGTGTGAATATTTATTGTTTGAAGGAAATATAGCCGGTACGTCAGCAGATGTAGACTGTGGTCCTGGAGTTCCAGCAGACGCTGCAGAATATACAGGCAATATAGGAATAGCATTACTTCGTAATAACAGCTTTTCCAGTTGGGAACTACTCCCTGCACTTTTAGAAGCAGGATGTACGAACCAACAAACTGAACGTCCTCACATAGTAGTGAGTGACGGACTGTACTATCTTTTCACTGATACTCATGCTTCAACATTTGCACCAGGTCTTGTTGGGCCAGACGGGTTGTACGGTTTTGTAGCAGGATCCTTACGTGGAAATTACGTACCGCTAAATGGAAGCGGTCTAGTAGTTTCTAATCCTCCTTCCGAGCCATTCCAGGCCTATTCTTGGCTTGTATTACCCGACTTTTCAGTCCTAAGCTTTATAGATAATTTTGATTTACAAGGTATTCCTATAGAAGAAGTCGGTTTTTTACCAGAACAATTTCAATTTGAGCATTTTGGCGGGACGCTAGCTCAAACACTACAGTTAGCTGTAAGTGGTAGGAATACGGAGATTATAGATGTTTATGAGTATGGACTAATGATGGTATCAGAAACAGAAAGTCCGAAATGCAGAGAATGTAATGATGATTACTCTACTGAGAATCATCACAGACGTTAAGTAAGAAAAATTATAAATAACATTTGATTATATGAGTGGTCAATTTTTCAAATTAGATTAAATTAGATTTTCGTACAACCATTCATTTGATTGAATTGAAAATAAGAAAAGGTGAAAATATATGTCAAAAAAAAGAGATATGGGTCAGAGAGTTCCAATCGCTGGGTCAGGTAATGAAATGCTATCTCCAATAACTGGAGGTTCATCTAATAGAAATTTCCCAAGTGCTGCAACTAATTCTGGAACTACTCAATACAGATCATTTAACAACAATGATATTAAAAGATTTTGTGACTACAACCCACAAAGAGATTTTAAAAGATGCTTAAACCAAAGTATTGACGCGGTCCCTTCGGCTTGGACGAGGGCGCAAGCAGAGCAAATTAGAATTACTGCTTCTAATAGCGCTCCTGTTATACAAGAACCATTCCCTCGAATTTCAGATGATTTGTGGATATGGGATATGTGGCCACTTCAAGAAAAAGATGGCTCTATAGCTGTACTTCCTGGTGGATGGAGAGTCCTGTTTGCCTTATCTGCACCTAGAAGTGTATTGCCAGATAACAGACATGACGTAGCGAGAATCGCATACTTCTATTCTAGAGATGGCTTAAATTGGATACAAGGTGGACTAGTTTTTGAAGAGGGTACTGCATTTGGATCAAGACAATGGGCAGGATCTGCAATCATCGACGGAGGAAGAATCTATTACTTCTATACAGCCTCCGGTAGACGTGGTGAAGCTCAAGTAACTTTTGAACAACGCATTGCATTAACAAGCAGTAACTTTAGATCCAATTTAGATGGTGTCGAGCTAGTTAACTTCGCGCCACATGAAATAATTTTAGAGCCAGACGGAGTGCTTTATCAAACGCAAGAACAATCTGAAGCGGGTGGAAGTAGTATTATCTACGCTTTCCGTGATCCTTGGTTCTTTAAAGATCCAGCAACAGGCTGCGAGTATTTATTGTTTGAAGGTAATATCGCGGGAAACAACTTAGACATTGATTGTGGACCTGGAGTGCCAGAGGAAGCAAGGCTTTACACTGGAAATATTGGAATTGCCCTACTAAGAAACAATGAGTACACTTCTTGGCAATTACTTCCGGCTCTCTTAGAGGCGGGTTGTACAAATCAGCAGACAGAACGTCCACACCTTATTGTAAGGAACGGTTTGTACTATTTATTTACAGATAGTCATAGATTTACGTTTGCTCCTGGTTTAACTAATGGACCTGGACCAGATGGTTTATATGGTTTTGTTGCAGGGTCATTAAGAGGGAATTATCAACCATTAAACTCTGGTGGTTTAGTTATAGCAAATCCAGTTTCTGAACCGAATCAGGCCTATTCTTGGTTAGTGTTACCTGATTTCTCTGTACTAAGCTTTATCGATACATTCGATTTACAGGGAATAACGACAGATGAGCTTGCTGATTTACCTGAATCATTCCGAAGAGCTCATTTTGGTGGAACTCTTGCGCCTACTCTTCAATTAAGAGTTTCAGGTAGAACAACAGAAATTGTAGCTGAATACGAGTACGGCTTGGTTATGGTATCTGAAACGGAAAGTCCGAAGTGTTGCCGAAATGGTGCAGAAAACGGTAATGGTGGAAACGAACACGATCATGATTGCCGCTGTAAAGATCATGGTGATTGTAATTGTAACCATCATCGTAATAGAGGCAAAGACAATTACGATTGTCAATGTAACCATCAACACGGGAAAGACAGAGACAATGAGGATTGCAACCATGATAGAAGTGATGAGTGTGATTATGACAATTACGATTCTAATGGGCAATGTTATAGATGCGGAAAAAACCATAGCAAACCGTCCTATCCTAGAAGTCATAAGTCTTGGAAGGAAGATAACTATTGGAAAAACTCTAAGCATAAACACGATGATGACTGCTACTCGGTAGGTGATTGTGAATGTAAGGATAAGCATGACGATTATGACTGTATCACGTTTCCGAAACCAGATAGAAAGAGATTTTACGATGACCCTAACTGTGGATGTAGAAACAGGTAAAAAAATTAAATATAAAATTTAGTCTTCAGTCCGGCTCCTTTATGGAGTCGGATCTTTTTATATGAGACATATTTCTAAAACAATAGATGGAGAGAAGGTATGAATTCTTGCATCTGCCCGATAGAAAATGGCCAAAGCGAACATAAGAGAATGGAATCGCTAGAAGACATCAAGCTGGTACAAGTTACTCTAAATACATGTAAGCTATTCATGATTCTAAAAAGTACAAAGTATGAAGAAATGTAACTAACAAGCCTGTTATTGCCGATAAACACAATTATGTAATGAAAGTTAACATAAAATAAAATAAATTCAGAAAAATGTATTGACATTCATTCTGTATTAAGTAAAATAAGAATATAAATAAATGATGTTATGTTTTCTTACATGTAATGTTAAGAGATGTAACATAAAGAAATAGGAGGGGTCAAAATGGAAGATGTAATGTATTTGATGAACAGCTTATGGACCATGGTTGCTGCAATTTTAGTTATTTTTATGATTGGTGGATTTATACTTTTAGAAGCTGGTTCAACAAGAATGAAGAATGCTGGGCACGTTGCCGGTAAAACCATTTTTACTTTTGGGTTGGCATCATTAGTATTTTGGGCAGTAGGATATGGTTTTATATTTGGAGGGAATGCTAACTTCTTCGTAGGAATGACAGACTTCTTCTATGCTGGTGGAGGAGAGGATGGAGCAAGTGTTTCTCCTACCGTATTTTTTGTTTTCCAATTAGCATTTGCTGGTATTGCAATAACGATTGCTCTTGGAGGGTTTGCCGAACGTGCTAAACTGTCTGCTTACGTAATTTTCACTATTCTTTTCGGCATAATCGTTTATCCAGTAATCGCTCATTGGGTGTGGGGAGGCGGCTGGTTAGCTGAACATGGAAAACAAGATTTTGCAGGGTCTACAGTAGTACATCTAACTGGTGCAGCTGCAGCTCTTGCGGCAACGATGATACTAAAACCTAGAATAGGGAAATTTAACAAAGATGGTTCTTCTAATAACTTAGCGGGTCATAACCAAGTTTATACTGCATTAGGTGTACTAATTTTGTGGGTTGGTTGGTTTGGGTTTAACGCGGGTAGTACGGTTTCCGTTGATGCAGCATTCTTTGGGTATGTAGCATTAAATACTGCTTTAGCAGCAGGAGCAGGAGCGGTTGCGGCAACATTTATCTCCTGGGTAGCTTTAGGGAAATCAGATATTCCTACTATTTTAAATGGAGCATTAGCTGGTTTAGTTGCTATTACGGCATCGTGTGCATTTGTAGACGTATGGGCGTCAGTTGTAATTGGTTTAATAGCTGGGGTACTTGTATTTTATAGTGCACGATTCTTTGAAAAGAGAAAAATTGATGATCCAATTTATGCACTTTCTGTTCATGGAACTGCTGGTATTTGGGGTACTTTATCTACCGGCTTCTTTGCTACAACCGAGCTTGCGACGACAGGGAAACCTGGTTTGTTTTATGGTGGTGGCGTAGATCAGCTGTTAGTTCAATTAATGGGAGTTGCAGCTTGCGGAGCATTCGCTTTCGCCGTATCATATGCTATTCTGTTTATAATGAAGAAAGTCATGGGTGGTATCCGAGTAACAGAAGAAGAGGAAATAATGGGTCTGGATATGAGTGAGCACGGGAATTATGGCTATCCAGAACAAATGGTTTTAGAGGAAGCGAAAGGTACTAACTAAAACAAATAAATAAACGTCAAAAAGCCTCTGCTTCAGAGGCTTTTTGTATAAAAGGGAGTGTGGTCATGGAAACCTATGAATCCTTAAGAGAGTGGAAGGACCAAAATATCATGTCCTATTTGAAAGATACCATCTCTCTCAATGATTTTCATGATCAAGTCATGCAACATGTGATGTATATTGCTAAAAGTAAACTAAAAGAGGACCCGCCCTGTAACTTCACATGGTTTATAACGGGCAGTGGAGGTAGAAGAGAGCAAGGTTTAATCAGTGATCAGGACCATGGAATTATATATGAAAAGTCGGACAAAGAATATGAGGAATATTTTAAAGTGCTGGGAGAGGAGCTAGCATTCGGGTTGCATGCTGTAGGGTATCCATATTGTCAAGGGAACGTTATGAGTTCTAACCCATTATGGTGCAAGTCTGCGGGGCACTGGAAAAGTCAGCTTGAGGGATGGATGAGAGAAGAAAGCTGGGAGGCTATTAGACATCTTCAGATTTTTTTTGATGCTCGTACTTTATGTGGAGATCAATGCTATATTAATGAATTAAAACTTTTTATCTATCAATTTCAGCTAGGTCATTCTTCTTTATTGAGTCGGTTTTCTGCCAATATTGAACATGTCAAAAATGTTATAGGACCAGTGGGGCAGATTTTAGTGGAGCAGCATGGTAAGTATCAGGGATGTGTCAACTTGAAATATGCCGCCTTTTTGCCGTATGTAAATGCAGTGCGTCTATTATCCATAAAGGAAGGCATCTATGAGACTTCTACGTTAAGTAGGATTGTTCAATTAAAGCGTTTAAGTAAATACGATAAAATGCTACAAAACTGTGATAGAAATTTCTTGGATTTGTTAAAGTATCGTATTTCTTTAATTCAAATAGAGAATTATACAGACACTCATTACTTAAGGATTCATAATTTGTCTAAGGAAGAGCGTAAAGAGATTAAGCGAATACTGAAGGATGGAAAAAGGCTACATGAAGAAGTAATTGCTTTAACTAGTTAAAAAAAGGGTGTTGGCGATGGCATTTGAACCGTTTATGCAAATATTAAGAGGACTACAAGGAAAACGTAACAATGTTGGAATTGGTGATATTCAAAATGCTCAGCAAATGGCCTATTTACGTAACTTGGAAAAGGAAATGAATCAACAATATGTACTTGATGTTCCGCTTATGGATTTAAAGGTAGTAGTCTTTGACATCGAAACGACGGGGTTTTCTCCTGAAAAAGGAGATACCATTATTTCTCTAGGGGCAATAAAGATGCGAGGAGATCAAATAATTGAGGATGAGGTGTTTTATTCGCTCATCCACACCGACCAAAAAATACCTGATGTTATTGTTCAATTGACAGGAATTACAAATGAACAGGTAAGCAATGCCATGCCGCTTTCGGATGTATTCATCCAATTCCTTCAATTCAAACAAGATTGCACATTAGTGGCACATCATGCTACTCATGAACGAAATTTTATGGAGCACGCAAGCTCAACCTTGTTTCGTAAGCCTTTTAAGCATCGGATTGTAGATACTTCTTTCCTTTTAAAGGTGATAGAGCCTAATTTGAATTTTGTGACGCTGGAAGACATATGTGTTCATAACGAAATTCCTATTATTGGACGACATCATGCTCTAGGAGATGCCAAAATGACAGCTAAGCTATGGAGTATTTATGTAAAAAAAGCCAAAGAAATCGGCTGCGAAACGTTAAGTGACGTCTATCACCGTCTCGCCAGACTCTAAAAGTATAGGGGTTTTAAAATAAGCCTGACAGTCCATTAACTGTCAGGCTTATTTTTATTATATGAGAAAAGGGTATTTACATAGGTAAATCGAATATATAGTAGTGGGTAGGGGGTTGTTTAGTGGAAAATATACTATTATCAGATGGTTGTAATGCGATTAATTTTTATGAAGTGGGTGATCGACGAAATCCCTTAATTGTTTGTTTACATGGCCTAGCTGGAAATGCACCATATACATTTGATCAACTTTCAACATTATTGGAGAAGGATTTTTATTTTATTATGGTCGACCTACCTGGGCACGGACTTACAAGTCCACTAAGTAGGGAAAGTGACTATTTATTCTCATCATTGGCTCAGTGGCTTCAAAAATTAATTAGACAAATAACTGATAAGCCTTTTTATATACTGGGACATTCCTGGGGAGCTGATATTGCACTGCACTACAGTAAGTTATTCACGGAGAATATATTAGGTGTGATAATGTTGGATGGAGGATATACCTTTCCTGTCAATCAACCAGAGATGACATATGAAGTTGCACTTTCCGGTTGGAATACATATATGGATCAATCTACTTTAGTAGAATGGGAAACAGTTTTAAAAGAATATAAGGAGTATACAAGCAAGTGGGATGACCGAAAAGAAAAATATGTTCGGACACTATTTTACAAGGAGAACAACCTTTTCACTTTAATTCCCTCTAAGTTTACTATTCTTTCTATTATTAAAGCCTTTTTCACTGAGCCTTTCACAAGTGCCTACCCATACATTCAAGTGCCACTTTTACTCTTGCATGCAACATTGCCGAGAACTCTTGATAAAGCCCGAGGTGTTGGATTTAAGCAGCTAGAAGAATCAATAAGTGAATTGGCAATAATAGCTATGGAAAACGCTGGACATATGATTCAATGGGATCAACCAGAACAAACAGCTTTAGAAATTAAAAAGTGGGTTATGCAACAAAAAATGAAGAAAAATGAAGAGGAGTTATTAGGATGACAAAGACTACTTTTGCACTAATCGGAACGGGGATAGTTGGAGAACGTATCATTAACCAAATAAAAACTAATCCTAATTGTGAAATTTTATCTGTTTTTGATGAAAATAAAAAAAGACTGAGAGAAGTTGCTGAAAAGTATACGCTACCGGAAGCCTCTACGCTAGAAGAACTACTAGAAACAAAGCCTGATTGGATTTATATAGGAACACCCCCAGTTAGCCACGCACCGATTACAGAAAAGGCAGCAGCCTATGGATTAAATATTCTTTCTGAAAAGCCACTAGCACACGATGCGCAAGATGGAGAAAGAATGGTTAAAGCCGTGACCAAGGCAAACGTACATACAGCTATGCATTTTCCTTTAATGTACAGTCCAGTTATACATAGTCTACAACAATCGATTTCAGATGGTTCATTAGGGGATATCCTTAAAATTGAGCTACATACATACTTCCCTCATTGGCCTAGAAAGTGGCAACACAATGCATGGATTGCATCTCGTGCGCAAGGTGGTTTTATAAGAGAGGTATTTCCACATTATTTACAACTCTTATATCGTTTATTTGGGAATTTCACGATCACAGCAAATCATACGACATATCCTCAGGATGCAGAACTTTGCGAACTTGGTGTCTCTGCTTTGGCAAAAAC
Source organism: uncultured Psychrobacillus sp. (assembly GCF_938022135.1). Classification (NCBI taxonomy): domain Bacteria; kingdom Bacillati; phylum Bacillota; class Bacilli; order Caryophanales; family Bacillaceae; genus Psychrobacillus; species uncultured Psychrobacillus sp. Next base: position 659 of record NZ_CALIED010000044.1, on the reverse strand, counting down.
GGATAGTGATATTCCTGTTGTTTTAAATGGCTTATCAGGGATGGGGCAGGAAGAACGATTAGAGTTTAAAGTATTTGGAACGAAAAAGGTTATCACGATTAGAAACTGGTCTGAGTTATGGGAAAGTGAATTGGATAAAGAGGCAGTGCAAATCACTCCATCTACAGTGCCTGATGGATTAATTGAAGCATGTCATCAATGGAGGATCGGTGAAAAGTCTACATTAGTTTCCTTTGAAGAGGGTTTGAAGGTACAGGGATGGATTGATGAATTATTAAAGTAAATCATAATTGCTATTTCTATGGAAGCACATGCACATCCTCTAAGAAATAACGAAATTTGTACACCTTAATTATATTTGTTTCCACTCTAGTCGGATGCAACTGCTATTTACGATAAGTCACTTTATTGTTTTAAGCTTTGTTAAAGTTAATGGATGATTTTGACTAACCATTCTTTTTTATAGTGACTGTAAACATTATAATAGGGACATTCAAATGATTATTAAGATTATAAATAGATGGTGAAATTGGGATTGGGTACAGTTTTTCGGCTTTGTTTATGCGAGTAAATTTTTTAGCGATCGATGCTAAAGCTGTTCCCGTTTATTGATTGGAGTGCCAGACGGCGACTCCTACGGGATGAGTGAGACAGATAAG
>NZ_CALIED010000043.1:0-17167 GCF_938022135.1 uncultured Psychrobacillus sp. | reverse complement strand
GCCACCGGAGCTTTTATCCATTTGACCCCGAGGGGCAAGGCGGTGGAGCTAGACAACAAGAAAAGCGCAACCGCCTATTCCTGCCCCGACAGGCAAATGGAGTAAAGCGAGAAGGCAGTTCCTCAGCCACCGGAGCTTCAGAACTTTATAGTTTCCTAAACAACAAAAAAACTCTGCCCAAGCTTAATAGCTTTAGACAGAGTGATAGATTTACAATTTTTTTAGCAGTTTTGGCAAGTAGTCATGCAAGTCTTGAAAAGAATATCCTAAGCTTTTAGCACGTTCATTACTCATCAGCCAAGTTTTTGATAGATTGTAAGGAGAATCTTCTCCCTCAATGGGTTTTAGACTAATTCTCGCCTCTTTATCCGCCTCAGCTTCGATTAATTGAACTAAATCCTTCAGCTTAATCTTACCGTTGCTGGTCGCATTCACAGCTCCGGTAAATGTAGAGAGTCCAATCCACGCAAGGAACTGTCCAATCTCTTCCTCCGAGATAAAATCTATATAAGCATCCGAGTTTACTAGATGAAATTCATCTCCGCTCATAATTTTCCCAACATAATATTTCAATCGGTTGGTGTAATCATGTTCACCAATGACGATTGGTGGTCGAACAGCGGCTACTGGAAACTCCGCGTGCTGAAAAAAGACAGCCTCCGCTTGGCGTTTTCCTTCCGCATAGGTAAAGTTCTCTTTCGTTCCCATGACTATGGAATGCTTTTCTGGAATAAAATCTTCCTCTTTAGATAGCTCTTTTCCCTCATAAACAGACTTTGAAGAAGTAAGAACATACTTTTTCGTATGTCCATTAAACACTTCTACCGCGTCCAACGCATCTCTAGAGGCATAACAGATTTGATCAAAAACAACATCCCATTTCTCGGATTGAAGCTTCTCTTTGTCAGCCAACAAACTGGATCGATCTATAACCATATGATTTACTTTTTTAGAAAAAACATGTGCTGTATTTCCTCTAGTTGCGACTGTTACTTCTATTCCTTCATTTAAAAGTGCCTCCACCAAATGAACACCAAAAAAACGAGTTCCACCTAAAACTAATACCTTCTTCAACCTTCCACCCCTCTACTGGATATTCATACCATTATAACCGATTAAAAATATGTAGTGAAAGCCCCGTATCCAAAATAAACGGTAAGAACTGATAATATACCAAACACAATACTCTCCACTGTTCCCCCAGTTCTCGTAGTTATAGGAAAACGAACTGTCACAGGTATTGGAAAGAATAATTTAACCCCATTTTTTGTAGCCATATCTAAAAGAAGATGACTTGCTACTCCAACTGAAACTCCCATCATAATTGACTTGTCCCAGCTAAAATAATTCATCAATGCAACTAATAGAAGAATGAACAATAGACTATGCGTAAAGGATCTATGTCCAAACACTTTGTTAATAACTTTGGATATGAGTGGAAAGCGTCTCCCTATCATACTTCCACCGTGGCATATATCCGGTAGAATCGCACCTGCCACCCCTCCTACGACCAGCAATACCGGGTCATAATCTGTCATCTGTGAAATAGCAAGACTTGCTGCAAGACCGCCTATAATATGTGTGTTTCCTGTCATGCTATTAATTCTCCTTTTCTTATGTATCGAGAAAGCATGAAACATTTTACACTATTTGGTTTTATATCTAAATAGGTGAAATATCGTAACCTACCCATTTAGTTAGGCAAAAAGACACTGTTTCCACTAAAAAAGAGACTTCTTGTTCACTGGACAGGAATTCTGCAAGAACCATCTATTGATTTAAGGGAAAAAACGGGGCTAGGACAAAACGCTCCTCAACAATAAAAAGCCTCGAAAATTTTACGACCTTGTAATTTTTCGAGGCTTCTATTCAAATATACCTGTGATTGTTTTCCGTTACAGTGGACGCTTTCCGGGGGCACGGCTTCAATCTCCTCGTTACTTCGTTGAGGGCACTGAAAAACTTACGTTTTTAAATTTGTTTTTGAAAATAAAAAAGGGTACTTTTTGTTCAAATTGAACAGAAAATACCCTTTTTCATTTTCTTATTCTTGCTCTCATTCGTTGAGTAACTTTAGGATTCGCTTCAAGTTGACCGCAAATATGGTTGTGGCTCCTTGTATTTCCATGCCAAAAAGACCCCTGCTAATCGTTTATCGTAGCCGTGTCCACCCTTTAACTCACTATTCTTTGCCTCAATTTTATATCGCTCTTTGGCAAGCTGTTTAAATTCTTCGGTATTCTGAAATGCCTCTTGTTCAAGGTGCTCTGTCGATTTGATTGTGACACAATATGTTTTAGATTTAGATCCTTCTTTGTAACACCCACCTCTGAAAGGGCATATTTTACATTTTTCCACATCAAAATTATTTTTGATTTGAGGGTTACGGTTGCCATGTATGGACTTAAGTTCAGCGTTTCTTGGTTTGAAATCATTGTGCGCACCCCTGTATTTACTTTTCTTTGGTATAGCAAGAAAAGATTTTTTTGCCTGAGTACATTTTTTAAAAATTCTATAGTGGATTGGAGTGCAGAGCGGTGACTCCTAGGGGATTAGCGGCCACGGCGAGCACCCGGACTGAGCGCAGCGAGGGAGAAGGCTTGCCGGGCCGCCCCCAGGAAAGCATCCGCTCGGAACGGAAAGACACGGATTCAGGAAATAGGAGCTTTATTCATACTCTATCCCTAAGCGTTTTAAAAGTACTTTTTCAGTGCTCTCACTTCGTTCCTGCGGGGCCTTCAGCTCGAGCTGTTCCCCCAGGAGTCGCCACCTCCACTTCAAACAACAAGAATTGAAAGGTTTCTTACAAGAAATTGTGCGGACCTTAAAAATGAAATAAAAACATGAAATCGAGTTTCCGTCTCATTTTTTTTAATTCACTACTAAATTTTAACCTGAATAGCTAGGTTTTTAATTTGTATATAGTTTTGAACGGCTAAATGACTTTTTTCTCGTCCAATCCCACTCTTCTTATATCCACCGAAAGGCATTTGCACGCCTCCAGCTGCTCCATACGTGTTGATAAAAACTTGGCCAGCTTCAATACGAGCAGCTACATAATGAGCCACGTCAATATCCTTTGACCACACTCCAGCAACAAGGCCATATTCAGTTTCGTTTGCTAGCTCAATTGCTTCTTCAACTGAATGAAAGCGGACAACGCTCAATACTGGACCAAATATTTCCTCCTGAACATAGCTCTCTTCGTGACTAGTTGCTTCAATGATTGTAGGGGAAATATAATATCCATTCTCATAGTCTCTTACCTCTACACCCTTCCCTCCAACTAGCACATTGCCTTGCTTACTTGCTTCACTTAAAATATCTAAAATACGTTCGTGTTGCTTTTGGTTAATGATTGGCCCGACATCTGCATTAATGGATGCTGGTCCTATGGATAGCTCTCCAAACCTGACAACAAGCTGCTCTAGTAGCTCATCAGCGATCGTGTCCTGCACTAGCAGGCGTGAGCCTGCAGAGCACGTTTGACCCGCATTTTGCGTAATGGAATTGACAATGGCAGGAATTGCACGATCCAAATCGGCATCCTGGAACACAATGTTGGGTGATTTACCACCTAACTCCAGCGTTACAGGTACAATGTTCGCTGCTGCAGATTGCATGACCGATATTCCCGTCTGTACAGATCCGGTAAAAGTAATCTGGTTGATTCCTTTATGTGAGCTTAATGCTGCTCCAACCTCGGCCCCATACCCAGTTAAATGCTGAAAAACTCCCTTTGGCAGCTTCTCATGAAACCATTGTGCTAGAAAGTTTGTAGACAAAGGAGTATCCTCTGAGCTTTTTACAATTACTACATTTCCGGTAGCAAGTGCCGCTCCTACACTTCGCGCAGTAATTTGAATCGGGTAATTCCAAGGGACAATATGTACGGTTACACCGATAGGCTCCACCAATGTTACATTCAATAAATTCTCTTCAATCGGAATTGTATCACCAAACACCTTATCAGCAATACCTCCGTAAAACTCGAAGTATCGCGCAGCTGCTTCTACATCAGCTCGAGCTTGATTCATCGGTTTTCCAACGTCAAGAGATTCAAGTGCTGCTAGCTCCTCAGCATGTGATCTAACGTAGCTGGCTAACTCAACTAATAATTGCCCTCTTTCAAAAGGCTTGAAGGCCTTCCATTCTTTGCTCTTCAATGCCAGTCTTGCTGCTGCCACAGCCTCGTCCACATGCGTTTCATTACCACGAACGATTTGAGCTATTACGTCACTTGTAGCAGGATCCCGTACATCAATCCACTGGTTGCCACTGACCCACTCTCCATTAATTAGCATATTAATTTTTTCCATAAAAAGCTTCCACCTCCTTTAAATATTCCTACCACCGTCCACATGAATCACTGAACCTGTAATGATTTGAGCCGCATCGGACAATAGATGCACAACTGTTGCAGAAATGTCAGACGGTTTAATCAATCTACCTAATGGAACACTTTCTGCAAAGATATCTTTATTCAGCACTACTTCCCCTTTTTGAGAAGAAAACTGTCCTAGCATTTGAGTATCAGCAGGACCAGGATGTATTACATTTACTCGTACGTTATAAGAAGCAGCTTCTAACGCAAGCGCCTTAGAGAATGCCTCGACAGCTCCTTTTGATGCTACATAGCTTTGAAGACCTGGTCGTGGTCGCGTGACAGAAACTGACCCAATGTTGATAATCGATCCATTTTTAGCCTCCCTCATGTAGCGTATTGCTTCCTTACATGTTAAGAAAGTCGCTGTTGCATTGATATTGATAAGCCTATGCCATTCGGTTAGTTCTACATCTACTATTGACTTAGCAGCCTGTGCAATTCCAGCGATGTTCACTAAGCCATCTATTCTATGAAACTCATCATTTATCTCTTTAAACATGGACTGTATACTATTTTCATTTAACAGATCAACCTGTTTCACTCGTAAATTTGTATGTTCCTCCCCACCTACAGCATCGGTGTTAATATCTAAAGCAACCACAATTGCACCTTTCTCTAATAAATCTTGAACTACTTGAAGGCCCATTCCTCCACCAGCCCCTGTTACTACGATTACTTTGTTTTCAACTACACCCATTTCTCATCTCTCCTATGCGTAAGATTTAATGTGTTCCATAATTTCCTCAGTAAACTCCGTAGTATTAGCATTCCCTCCTAAGTCAGGGGTTCTAACTTTACCTTCCACTAATGTTTCCTCAATTCCGTCCACGATTACGTTAGCTAGATCTGAGTAGCCTAAATGTTCAAGCATTAAAGAGGTGCTCCATATTTGAGCAATCGGGTTGGCTATCCCCTTACCTGCGATGTCTGGAGCAGAGCCATGAATGGCCTCGAACATAGAAGGATACTGTTTTTCTGGATTGATATTCCCTGATGGCGTGATACCTAGACCCCCTGAAATTGCTGCTCCTAGATCCGTTAATATATCTCCAAATAAATTACTACCTACAACTACATCAAAAATTTCCGGCTTAGATACGAAGAAAGCAACAAGTGCATCAATATGATAGAATTTTGCTTCTATCTCTGGGTAGCCTGCTCCAATTTCCTTTGCTATTTCGTCCCAAAAAGGCATCGAAAAGTTAATAGCATTAGATTTAGTTGCAACCGATAAATGCTTTGAACCTCTTTTTTGCGCAAGCTCATATGCGTATTTGATCACTCGCTCACTACCCATGCGTGTAAACACACTATTTTGAACAACAACTTCATAAGGAGTTCCCGCATGCAAGCGACCTCCACTGTTTGAATACTCACCCTCTGTATTTTCTCGGACAACAACAAAATCTATGTCCTCCACACTCTTGCCGACTAAGGGGCTTTGAATTCCTTTCAATAGCTTGATCGGTCTTAGATTAATATATTGTTGAAACGCTCGCCTAATCGGTAAGATTAACTCCCATACCGAGATATGGTCAGGCACTTTAGGATCACCTACTGCCCCAAACAAAATTGCCTCATAGTCTTTTAATATAGACAGCCCATCTTCCGGCATCATTTTACCGTGCTTTAAATAGTAGTCACAATTCCATTCATAAGGATTAACCTCAAAAGTGACACCACCATGTATATCTTCTACAAGCTGAAGCACTCTTTGGGCCTGAGTCATCACCTCTGGTCCTATACCGTCTCCTGGAATACAAGCAATTTTATGTATCATAATTAAATTCCCCACCTCTATTTCTACTAAATTAATAAGATTATATTATCATTTAAATAATAGTCTGGTAAAGTTTTTAACAAATAATTTAAAATTATTTGATAATTTTAAATCTGATTTATTAACGACTTCATTGGGATCAGTGGGATAGATCAGGATATTACAACATCTTAGAAAAGCCTTAAGTATAAATAAAATATGTTCTTCATAGAAACTGATGGGATAAAATTAATAATTAAAATAATCAAAAAATTATAAAAATTAGTTGTTTATATATTAAAATATAATATAATCAATATTATATTATGACACCAACAGGTGAATAAGGAGGAAAGAAATGAAAACGCTTCAATCAATTAGTAACTTTGCAGGTAAGTATTTTGCCTTTATCGTAATCTTGTTTTCCGTACTAGCATTTATGGCACCAAGTATGTTCACCATGTTTTCTGCATACATAACGATTTTACTCGGTATTGTCATGTTTGGAATGGGGCTAACGCTTAAAGCCTCTGATTTTAAACTCGTTTTTACAAATCCTATCCCTGTATTAATAGGGCTGGTTGCTCAATTTTCCATTATGCCAGCAATTGCTTTCGTAATAGCATATCTATTAAATCTTCCGCCACAACTTGCAGCAGGATTGGTATTACTCGGAAGTGTTCCTGGAGGCACCTCATCTAACGTCATGGTCTTCCTAGCAAAAGGAAATGTCCCCTTATCTATTACCATGACAAGTGTTTCTACATTACTTGCACCCGTGATGACTCCCTTGCTACTGCTCATATTTGCCGGGCAATGGCTTCCAGTTGATCCGATGTCCATGTTTATGTCTATTATCCAAGTTATTATCATACCTATTATTTTAGGGTTAGTCGTAAGCAAGTTTCTACCGATTGTTACAGAAAAAAGCATTCCGATTCTACCACTCGTTTCAATAGTAGCTATCACTATTATTATTTCTGCGATCATTGCTGGTAATAAAGAGAATATTGCAACAGCTGGAGTTTTAGTATTTGTTGCTGTGTTACTGCATAATGCATTTGGTTTACTTCTCGGTTACTTTGCAGCAAAACTATTTAAATTATCTAAGCAGGACCAGCGTGCAATATCTATCGAAGTAGGTATGCAAAACGCTGGATTAGGAGTGTCATTGGCTAATAGTTACTTCTCTCCATTAGCTGCGTTGCCAAGTGCATTTTCTTCTGCTTGGCAGGTTATTACCGGTACATTCCTTGCAACCTATTGGGCAAAGCGCGAAATTAAAAATACATCTGCTTCAGACAAACCATTGGAAGTAAAACGTGTAGAAGAATTCTAGTTTAGCGTAGTGGATAGTAGAGCTTGCCGACAGCTATAAACTATTTCATAATTCAAGGGAATGTTAGATAGAAAGATTTAATAAAATAGATAGTTGATTATTAATTAGCAAACAAATAATACTTATGTAGAATCGAGTGAAAGTTGCTAATGATCTGTTTTGGACAAATTGCCTCCAGTTTATATATGCGACACAAGAATAGAAGAACACATGGCATAATTTTTATTAGTGCGGGTATAGTAGGCATTGCAATTGGTTTAACGTATCACTTTTTCTTCACCTAACCCTTATCAAAATACGGCAATTTGAAAAAACAGACCAAGAAGAATTATTCTTTTTGGTCTGTTTTTTAGTTTCGATTAATTTTTCATATTACATAGCGCTTGGGCGTAAATCTGCTGGTAGTGGATTTTGGTATCCATCTCCCACTTGCTTTAATAATTCTTTTTTTGCATCGTCAATCAGCTGTGGATTATCAAACAAATCTACTGCAGTTGCAGCTAATACTTTACTCGCATAGATCAATCCTTTATGTGCTAATGATGTCTTCCCCTGAGATACGAGCTGCCATGTGTGTAACGGTGTTCCCGCTACAAAACAAGTCGTGAAAAACTGAGCAGTTGGCACAATCCAGCTGACATCCCCTACATCGGTCGAGCCCTGCATGACCTCACGATTTTTCACATAAGGAATAATTTCCGTAAAGAATGGAGAATCTGCCGAATAAAACTCTTCCGAAACTGTATATGCAGAAAGCTTTTCTGCATCAATTACCGCAGCCTCGACTTCTTCAGAAGTAATAGTTTTAGCCATCGCCTTAGCGTATTCCATTTCCTCATTGTTATAGGTAGGTAATCCAAATTGCTGAAGCTTTTCATCCATCAAAACATTCAATGTATGGTTAGGAATATAATTAGAGCAGGCTTTATTAAATTTCACCGTGAGCTTTGTACCCGTCATTAACGCGGCACCTTCCGCAATATTAACAACTCGCTGATAGATTGCTTCTACATCTTTTAACTGGGGAGCTCGGATTAAATATAACACTTCTGCATCTGACTGAACGACATTAGGGGACGCCCCTCCAGAATTGGTAATTGCATAATGTACCTTTGCCTCGGAAATAATATGCTCTCTTAAATAGTTAACCCCTACATTCATTAGCTCAACAGCATCTAACGCACTTCTCCCTAAGTGTGGAGAGTTAGCCGCATGAGCCGCCTTTCCTTCAAACGAGAAATAAACCTGATAATTCGCAAGCGAAGAAAAAGAAAAGATTCCCGTATACGAATTTGGATGCCAGGTAAGGGCCGCGTCAATCCCGTCAAAGACGCCGTCTCTGACCATATACGTTTTACCCGACCCGCCTTCTTCTCCAGGGCAACCAAAATATTTGATGGTACCAGTAATTTTGCCTTGTTCGATCAAATCCTTCACCGCAAGAGCAGCAGCTATCCCTGCTGTACCTAAAAGATTATGTCCACAGCCATGTCCATTACCATTTTCAATAATCGGCTCTCTGACTGGACTTCCAGCTCTTTGGCTTAAACCAGACAACGCATCGAATTCACCTAAAATACCAATATTCGGCCCACCTTGCCCAAAGGTAGCGGTAAAGGCAGTCTCAATATCGCCGACGCCTCTCTCCACTATGAAGCCCTTTTCCTCTAAAAAGTTACTCAATATCTTAAAAGATTCGAACTCCTGAAATCTTGTTTCTGGAATATCCCATATACGATCACTTAGTTGGATAATTTCCTCTTCGTATGATTCTATTAGACTAGTTATTTGATCTTCTATTTTAATCATTAGCACTCACCTTTCATGTTGATAAATTTGTTCGATCGTAGCTAACCAAGTTTGCAATGCAATAGGTAGCACCGCTTCATCGATATCAAATCTTTCATGATGATGACCAGCTGCTAGTGTTGTTCCGAAAATGGAATAGGTAGATAAACCACCATTCTGTTGGACTCGTTCCATCATGAATGTCGCATCCTCTGATCCAGCAGCAAAATCAGCGATTGGTATAACTTCATTTACACCAGCAACTTCCTTCGCTGCCTTAATCACAAGTTCCGCCAATTCATTGGAGGAAGAGCATGTTCTTGCCTCACCTACAATTTCATAGGAAAGGTTTGCCCCGTGCATTTTAGCTGCCCCTTCCAATACGGAAATAGCCTGCTCATGCACATAGGTATGCACCACACTGTTTTCTCCACGTGTCTCAAGCTTTAACGATGCATGAGAGGGAATAATATTCCGCCCATCCCCGGCTATGCACGTACCCACGTTAATACGAGAAGCCCCACCACTATGCCGCGAAATAGAGTGAAGTCCAAGAATGGCAGAGGCTGCAGCTAATAATGCATTCGTACCCTTTTCAGGCTCAGCACCTGCGTGAGCAGCCTTCCCAGTGAAGGTTGCATCTATTTTAGATGTAGCTAAAAACCCATTGGAACCTCCAATTACCGTACCTAAAGGTGATCCTGTACCGACATGCATGCTGAGAAAGTAATCGACGTCATCTACTACACCAGCATCGACCATGGACTTTGCTCCTCGCACTCCTTCCTCTGCTGGCTGGAATATAATCTTGATAATCCCTTCTATATTCTCTTTATTTTGCGAGAGAATAGTAGCCAGCCCTAAACCTATCGAGCTATGAGCATCGTGACCACAAGCATGCATCCTGCCTTCATATTCAGATACAAACTCTTCCTCTATCGGTAGATGAGTAGTCTCTTTTGATTCTAAAATATCTAAAGCATCCATATCGAAACGAAAACCAATTGTCGGCCCTGGCTTGGAGCCTTGTATAGTTCCTACAACCCCAGTATATCCACCGACCATTTTTTCTAAGTATTCGATATGTCCCCCGTTTTTCACGGCACTTTCATAAACCTTCGTTAGGATTTCCTCTGATGGTACTCCCATACGATTCTCTGATACTACTTCTCTACCTACCTGCACTTGAAAACCAAGATTTTTCAGCTCATTTGCTATAATGGAAGCGGTTCGAAACTCTGTCCACCCTACCTCTGGATATTGATGGAAGCTTCTTCTCCATACCTTCATTTGTTCTAATGAATTCGAAGGAATTGTAAATAAACTCAAGTACGTTCACTCCTTAATTCATTTAATTTAAATACAAGGATACTCCTGGCCCGATTGGAATTCCGAAAAATGCAAAAACTAACATTAGAGCAACCCAAACGATTAGGAAAACAATAGTATACGGAAGCATTAGTGACATAAGCGTACCAATACCTGCTTTTTTATCGTAAAGGTGCATGAATGATAAGATAATCGCAAAATAAGGATTCAACGGTGTCACCATATTCGTAGAGGACTCTCCAATACGATAAGCTAGTTGGATAAATGCGGGATGATACCCTAGCAGCATAAAAATCGGGATAAATACGGGACCAACTAATGCCCATAGAGCCGAGCCACTAATGATAAACAAACTTAAAAATGCTACTAAAATTACAAATAACACGATAACAAAAATATTTGTCATATTGAACTTTGTTAATAGATCTGCGCAATTTACAGCTAACCAAATAGCTATATTCGACCAGTTAAAATAGGCAACAAACTGAGCAATCATAAAGATTAAAACGATATAGCCAGACAAGCTTCCTATCGCCTCTGTCATTATTTTTGGAACATCAGCTGTAGACTGAATTTTTTTTGTCGTAACTCCGTAGACAATACCTACCGTTACAAAGAACAAGAACAAAACAGGAACAATCCCTGATAAAAATGGTGAACGTAAAATAGTGCCATCTTCATTTAAAAGTGGAGAGTTAGGAATCAGCATACCAATAACTACAATTGCAATAAATATAATGGCTGCTATTAACGTATTTCGTAATCCTTTCTTTTCCAAAGGGCTAATATCTTTTGAGAACGCTTGTTGCTTCCCTGTATATGTACCAAGTCTAGGCTCAACATACTTTTCAGTAATAATGGTCCCTACGGCTGCAAGTAAGAACGTAGAGACACTCATAAAGAACCAGTTATCTAGCGGTGTTACGATTACATCCGGGTTAATACCCTTCGCAATTTCCGTAGAAATACCCGAAAGCAATGCATCCGTTCCTGCGATTAGTATATTTGCTGTAAAACCAATTCCTGTACTAGCAACCCCAACGGCTAAACCTGCAAGAGGATGTCTACCAACCGATAAAAAGACTAGGGCGGCTAAAGGTGGAATTACTACAAATGCAGCATCCGAAGCGATATTTCCTAAAATACCAATGAAAAACACGGTAAACGTAATAATTTTTGTAGGCGTTTTAACAATGGCACGCTTCATGAGCATTTCCAATAAACCTACTTTTTCCGCTAGTCCGATTCCTAACATAATGGTCAGTACGAGACCAAGCGGTGCAAAGCTCGTGAAATTCGTAAGAGTATTAGCTAGTATAAACTGGAGACCTTCGCCCGAGAGTATACTCTTAACTACAACCGTTTCCTCGGTATTCGGGTGGATAACCTCTGCACCAACTAAATTTAAAATTGCTGAAACAATCATTAATGCCAAAGTTAGATAGAAAAAGAGAATAAATGGATCCGGCAGCTTATTTCCTATCCGTTCAACTAAAGAAAGAAACTTGGAAAATTTACCGTTATCTTTCATCTCCACACTGTTAGTTGTAATAATAATCACCCCTTTTTTTATTAAAAGACACTTTTTGTACATGTCTTTAAAGAATAGGGTAAACTATAATTAGACAAAATTCAACAAATTTTTAGAAAAAGGAGAACATTATAATTATGGCTCGCATTTTAATATTGACTACCGAGAATTCACTGGAATGGGTCAAGCAGGTAGAAGCATTACCAGTAGAACCATGTGAGTATAGTTTTATGGTGTACCAATCATTAGAGCATTTAAAAGATATTTTTTTAGAGCAGATTCGATTAGTCGACGGAGTTCTATTTAGCGGACAAATCCCACACTTTTTTGTCCAGCAGCACTTCCCCGACGTTGACATTCCGATGTTACATTTTGATGTTACCCAAACAGACTTCTATCGTGCACTTTCTGAATATATGTATACAAACCGAGACTTTCAATTGAAACGTTGCTTGATAGACTTTTTATATGAGGAAAATAACTATCTTGGAGTGAAGGAATGGACTGAAGAAGAGGACTTCCCTTATATCTTTGATGCAACCATGCAGTCCTATGCAGATCAACAGGTATATGAAAAAATGACGAACTACCATGTGAAGCTATGGAAGGAAGGGAAGATAGATGTTAGCATGACACGACTGAGTCGCCTGCCTGACATATTGAAGCCGTATGGAGTAAATTTAATTTTAGTTGTACCTTCCCAAAGAAGCATGGTCGAAAAAGTAAATGAGCTCTTAAAAGAAATTCAAATACTCCAGCTAATTGAAAATCAAGTAGTCATAGCGCATTTAGAGCTATCTATCACACGGGAAAATTTTAGAGATTTGGAATATAAACAAATGTCCTTATACAAAGCGATCCTGGACTTTAGCCGAAAAAATAATATGAAATTTATCATTCATCAAAATACGTTTTTCTATGAAGTTATAACGAATTATAGCGACTTCAAACTAATAACAAGTGACATGGAGAGCTGCAAACTAGTCAGCTACCTTTCAACCGAGCTACCATTTGTAGTGAAAATTGGATGGGGAATTGGCAATTCTATTCAAGCAGCACAGTTAAACGCAGAAAAAGCAGCTCACTTATGTACAACTTCGGAAACACAGTCCTATATATTAACAAAAGAGGCAAAGCTCATTGGACCTCTTGGAAGTGAAGACTATATTCAAGTAGATACTCAATACGATTCTGCAACGGAAAAGCTAAGCGCTAAACTAAACACGACCTCCCTTCAACTGAAGAAAATAATCGCAGTAATGAACAAGCTTCAAACAAACATCCTATCAGCGGAGGATCTAAGTATTCACTTAGGGATTACCGAAAGAGCAGCAAATCGTATTCTGAAAAAGCTAGAGGAAAAAGGGGCAGCAAAGGTTACGACACAGCAGCAAAAAAAATTAAGAGGACGACCAAAAAAAGTATATCAGCTTTATTTAGAGGAGGTATAAACGTAGGCAGCCAATCTTAAATAATTGGCTGCCTACGTTTAATTTATCTCTGCATATGTACTGGAAATCTGCTTATACATGATGATAGGTTCTTTTTCTTTTATGAAAGATGTAAATCCTAATTCAGTATAGTACGGTGATATACTGGTTAAGTTATCGATTACATGATGACGGCTATTCGAAATTAAAATCAATTCAACATTTAATAATGATAATTGATCCTCCAGCTTTTTATAAATGGCAATGCTAAGCTCCTTTTCATCCCAAGGTTCTTTGATATTCAATGTGTGAAAAACAGCTACGATACTATTGATCTTATCTACTTCACAAAATTTTTCTAAACTAATTAGGGAGTACGATAGCTTATCAGACAAGCAATCTGCTTCTCCACAAAGATCTAGATAAGAGGTTTTTACCGGATTAAACAAATGTAAGGAGGCTTCGCCTATTAGAATTGGATCGTCATGAGAATCTTTATAGATGAAACACTGGGCAAGAACTCTAAAGAACGATGTACCCTCCTCAACTGCAAGTTTAAAGTCGACATAAACATTAGCTACGTCCATTCTATTCCCTCCATATATCAAACCATTTTACATCAAAATATTATTTTATTTTTACCAATAATTTGATTAAACACATATATAAATAATTGTAATAGATAGATTGTATCATTAATATAGATTTAAAGTACTATATATTAATAAAAAAAAGCGACTGATTATGGAGTAAACAGCCGTTTTATTAAGGAGAAACTATTTTTCTATTTAATTACATTTTGTTTGAAAATTGCAAATCAAATAAGTCTACCTTCTCACTTAACATACTAAATAAATTCATCGTTGTGTGTAATCGCTCCTGTTGCTTCATCAACGTATACTTAGAGACCGCTACATCCACGCTTATTTTGTCATAAAACGTAAGCTTGCATAAACCCCTTCCCTGATTCTCTATTTGAAACAAATGATTAAAGATCCAAATACATTCTAAGTCCTTATAAGACCTTGTTGGAAAAGCTCCGATTTTTTCAGCTATTAGAATTGGTGACTTATTTGCATAATTCATCATTTTCTTAGTTGCCTCCATTCGACCTTCTAATGTAGAAGCATGACGAATGCATGCTAAATTCAGTAGTTGATTGACGGATAAGGAAGATCTGAAAACTCCATGTGTTGTAGTGATAATGGATTTATATCCTCCACAAAATGCTGATTGAATCATAAGTGTATACCTCGTTATCAATAAAGAATCGTTATACAGCAGTTTTTTCACTCCCCTGTTTCCCCTTAAATAAATAATACTAAATACCCTCTCCTTTGTATAGTCTGAATTAACTGAATAATTGTAATTATTAATATAATATGGATTTTAATTTATTTTGTCGTATTTCATTAAAATTTTGCAAAACAAATATGACGTATGTATGTCAATTCTTCATATTTCCACATTCGAATATCGCTAGACTTCTCGTTATGCTATGGAATACCTAGGAAAAAATAGTCATGCATGATGGAACGGAAAAAAATTGGAACGTTTTGAAGATATTTTGTTTACCTATAAGCCAATGATATCTGCCTGCATTAGAAAATTAAATATTTATAAAAACTACGATACTTTTAGACAAGCTGGATATATCGCACTATGGAAAGCTTGGTTAAAGTTTGACGCTACCAAAGGCGACTTTGCTCCCTTTGCTTACCGGACAATCTATGGAGCATTACTCGATGAATTAAAGAAAGAACACCTCATCGAAGAACGTTTTCAAGTTATAGAAGAAGAACAATTGAGCAACCTACTAGAGAATGACAAGCTCCCCACTATTGAACATGACCAATTGTCCAATGCTATAAAACAATTATCGGTCGAAGAAAAAGAATTATTACGCTGGCTATTTGTGGAGGAGACCTCTCTCAAACAAGCTGCTACAAGGTATGGTATAACCGTTTCTGGAATTAAAAAGAGAAGAGAACGGCTACTATGTAAAATGAGGAGCTTGATGGGTAGAGGATAAATATATTTTTTTCATTTTATTTGGGAGGTGTTTGGTTAAGAATTGAAGTGGGTATTATTTAATTAAGACCAAGAGGGAGTGATAAGAATGTCAAAAGTTAACAAACAAGCATTACTCATCGGAAGTGTCGCAGCCTTCGCTATTACTTATTTATATAAAACAGAAAACCGCAGTAAAGCTAAGGTAGCTTTAAAAAATACGAAAGCAAAAATGGATTCTTACATGGATTCGCGCAAAAACTCACCAACTTACGTAACAAAAACAGGTTTTTCTGATCCTGGTGATCCAGATGATAACCGTATGATTGAAGAAGGTGCAATGACAAGTATTCAATACTTCAATGCTAATGCCCAAGATAAAAAAGGGAAAAACAACTACCCAAAATCACATAAAAAACAAACACCTGTTACAGAGGAATCACTAGAAGAATCCAACAACGATTCTCCAGCGAAACAAGAAAACACAAAAAGAAATAATCCTGAGTAATTAGAAGCCTGTACTTAGAGTACAGGTTTTTTCCTTGAATGGAGTTCCAATTAAATGCAAAAATTATTATTTTCTATTAAACTAAAATGGTAATTGTATGCAAAATATAGGAGAGATGGGAGTAATGCTAGAATGAATTATATTACCTTAAATAATGGTTTGAAAATGCCCCAGCTTGGATTTGGAGTTTGGCAAGTACCAAGTGAGGAAGCTACTAAAGCAGTATCTAAAGCAATTGAAGCTGGATATCGTTCCATTGATACAGCAATGATTTATAAAAACGAAGAAGGCGTCGGTGAGGCATTAAAAAATGCCAATGTAGCTCGCGAAGATTTATTTATCACTACAAAGGTTTGGAATAGCGACCAAGGCTACGAAAATACCTTACGCGCATACGAAGAAAGCCTGGAACGTCTAGGCCTTGACTATGTGGACTTATATTTAATTCACTGGCCAACCCCTCAATTTGATAGTTATGTTGAAACATATAAAGCGATGGAAAAGCTATACAAAGATGGACGAGTAAAGGCAATCGGTGTTTGCAATTTTGAAATAGAACATTTAGAGCGCATTTTAGAGGAATGTGAAATCCCACCGGTATTAAACCAAGTAGAATGTCATCCTTACTTAGATCAAAGTAAACTAAAGGAATTCTGTGCCAAGCATGATATTTTTGTAGAAGCATGGAGTCCTCTAGACCAAGGTGGCGAGGTACTGCAAGACTCCATCATTCAAAAAATTGCAGAATCGCATGGTAAATCCCCAGCACAAACCGTTTTACGCTGGCATTTACAAAACAACACCATCGTAATCCCAAAATCAGTTACTCCATCGAGAATCGAAGAAAACTTCCAGGTGTTTGATTTTGAATTAACTAACGATGAAATGGAACAAATCAACAGCCTAAACAAAGATCGACGTAAAGGCTCCCATCCAAACGAGATGAATGTTCGATAAAAATTAGAGTCCACTTCCTAAAGGAAGTGGATTTTATTGTTTAGGAAATTTTATGACTCTGAACCTATGGATAAATTGATGTCTAGCTCCAGCCCCTTGCCCCTCGGGGTCAAATGGTTAAAAGCTCCG
>NZ_CALIED010000042.1:0-15690 GCF_938022135.1 uncultured Psychrobacillus sp. | reverse complement strand
AATACGTAATGAAACCATTGGTACGACTACATTTTAAGAGGGAGTCGCCGTCTGGCGCTCCAATCAACAAATGGGAACAGCTTTAGCATCGATAAAGCATTAAAAAAATTTACTCGCATAAACAAAGCCGAAAAACTGTCACCAACCCGAATTTCATAATTTATTTATGATCTTCATAGTCATTTGAAGGTCACTTATATAATGTTTACAGTCACTATAAAAAAGAATTGGGAGACACGAGCTCATTTTATGTTTTGGCTATGTTATAAAGGCTAGAATTGAATTGTTCACAAAATGGTTTTTATTAGTAAAATATTATCTAAACTACAAGTGCAGTTTGATGGAACAGTGTAGTAACAAAACTTCTATCGAAAACGTCTAATTGAAAAGGAGGTTGTTTTTTGAAAAGGAAATATATCTGGTTTTTCATGCTTATCTTCATTTCACTCTTTGTCACTGGTTGCGCAAAAAATGAAGAAGAAGGTAACTATGTAAAAAAGAATGACATAGATAATGAGGTTATAAACATAGTACTGGAATATTTTCAAGATCAGAATACGAACCAACATAACTCAGTAAATGAATGGAAAAACGCATCGGTGAAAAAAATTATGGTAGATGAAACATTTAAAAATTTTGATCAGTCATATCTAGGGAAAGAAATATTTTTAGTGACAAAAGTAGATTCAGTTGCTGCACCACTAGTATTTGTTGATATGGAAAGATTTGAAGTGATAGGGATTATGCCTGGGGAATAATCTCCCTTTAAAATTAACCACTTCCTTAACGAGTCTAATTAAAACAACTTACGGATACCAAGACAGCTTAGTATCACTATCTAATGGTAGATCTTTAACTTCAACACTTAATGTATCAAACCATTTATTTAATATTTCGTCCTTGGCTAGCTTTGAGTACTCGTCGTCTTCCCATATTATATGTGAAAACCAAGCGCTAGTTTGCCATTCAAATTGCAGCTCCGCAAATGCAATGGTTGGGTGATTGGCCTGTATGAAGTTATCATTTACTGCTTTCACAACATCAGTTGCTTGAGGAAGCAGTTCGTATTCAATTTTTTCTTTTATATCCTGATGCTCAAGCTGATGCCACATAACTAAACTTCCATCTACTTGATAAAAGATATCAAAAGAAGGTTGTTCCCCAAAATCGATGAGGACAAAAGCTCGTTCAACAGAATTGTTGGCTGCCTTAACCGTGTTCACAATAATATTTTGAGCCATTTCCACCCAATAACCCTTTGCTTCTTCTACAGGTGACTCAAGATAGAACTCGGATTCCAGTTCAGAAACAGCTACTTCTCCCTTATTAATATCTTCCACTTTTTTAAATAAGCGATTAAAAAAACCCATTTTTACACATCCTCAACAAGTTATTTTTTCCAAGGATTAGCTATATTATAGCTTTCATGATTTCGAGTAATTTATAAATTCTGTTCATTTCTTCCTAAGAAACTTTCGATTTCTATTCTACATTGGTCCACCCTCAAACCCAATTGGCCAACCATTTTCTTTGAATTTCACCTTATATTGAAATTCATGCGGTTGTTCGCTATAAAAACCTATTGTAAAACCTGTAAAAAGCTGATCATCAAAATTAATCATTCTTCCAAAGGAAATCGTAGATAAGTAATAGTCCTCCGATTGTTGAGCAGGAAAAAATTCTTTCAAGTAATTTAATGCACGATTAATATGCTGAGGAATATCTTTTAGTATTTTCTCGGCCATTTCTATACAGCTGACATAAGGCTTTTGATCATCACCTTGTATAAATATTTCTACCTCTTCCCACTCCCCTATATCCGCACGACAAAACCACTGCTTCGGTAGGAAGTTATTCTCTTCATTTTTAAGATTGTTGTTTGCTAAGTTCAATTCCTCTACTTCATTTTTAGTTAAAGGCTTCGATAGGATTAGCTGTTTCTCTAATATTTCTTTCGTGTATGTACTGTTGTTTGGATCAAAGGTATCCATTCGCTAACCTCCAATTTCGTAACTTTTTATACCTATTTTAACATAAATATACTTCTACTCTCAGAGTTCAACAAAAAGGAGCAACACCTATTTTGGTGCTGCTCCTTTTTCATTTATTTAATTCTTTTAGTTATTCTCTAAAAGTTTTGTGGCTTTCTGCAAGGTTTAGAGTCATCTCTGCAAGGTTAGCTATTCTCCGCAAGGTTGTGACTCATTTCCGCAAGATTTTGCGTCATCTCCGCAAGGTTTAGAGTCATCTCTGCAAGGTTCTAGCACATCTCCGCAAGGTTCTAGCCCATCTCTGCAAGGTGAGCTATTCTCCGCAAGGTTGTGACTCATTTCCGCAAGATTTTGCGTCATCTCTGCAAGGTTTTGACTCGTTTCCGCAAGGTTCTAGCCCATCTCTGCAAGGTGATCAGCGTTTATCCTCGCAGCTCGGCTCCTGCTTGCTCAGCTAATGCTTTTAGAACTTTGTTATGTGCATTAACTACTTCTTCATCCGTTAATGTACGCTCTGGATCGAAATACGTTAGAGAGAATGCAACTGATTTTTTGCCTGGTTCCATTTTTTCTCCTTCATATAAATCGAATAAATGTACTCCCTTAAGCAATTTCCCACCTGATTGTTGAATAATTGCTTGCAGCTCTCCAGTAGCTTTTTCCTGATCCACTACTAATGCGATATCGCGAGTAATAGAAGGGAATTTAGAAACTGGTGAATAATACAATGTTCCAGCATCTTTGTTTAATACCTTCATTAAATTCAGCTCGAATACATACGTATCCTTTAAGTCACGTGCTTTTTGTTCCGCCGGGTGTAATTGACCAATAATACCGATCTCTTCCCCTGCCAATTGGATAGTTGCAGTTCTTCCTGGATGCATTCCTTCCATTACTGTACGTTCAAAGGTTAACTCACTTGTATGACCAAGTAAATCCATTAAACCTTCTACAATTCCTTTTAAAACAAAGAAATCTACTGACTTTTTCTCTCCTTGCCAGCTATGCTCAACCCATTTACCAGCAATAACGCCTGCTAAATGCTCTTGCTCATGAGGTAATCCAGATGCTGTTTCTCCTAAGAAAACAGAACCAATTTCATACAATGCAACGGTATCTGCTTGGCGAGCAGTGTTATACGTTACAGCCTCTAGCAAATGAGGGATTAAGCTTTGACGTAGCGTGCTACGCTCCTCACTCATTGGCATTAATAGTTCCGTTACAGGAGCAGTTTCTAAAGCAAACTTTTGTGCTACTTCTTTAGAAGTTAATGAGTACGTAATTGCTTGGTAAAGTCCTGCACCTTCCATAAAACCACGCACTTGGCGACGTTTTGCTTGGTAGGATGTTAAACCACCTGGTTTAGACTCTTCCACAGGTAACGTCATTGGAATCTCATCATAACCATACATACGAGCTATTTCTTCCACGATGTCCTCCGGAATTTTAATATCCTGACGTCTAGTAGGTGCTTTAATATATAAATATCCATTAGCTGCTTGGAATTCAAATTTCAAACGAGACAGAATAGATGTCATATCCTCTAAAGATATCTTCATTCCTAAACGACTGTTAATGAAGTCTGGAGAAACGATAACTTCAGCTGGAGATTTATCTAACTTATCTACAACTACGGAACCAGCTAGTACTTCACCATTTGCAAGCTCTGCTAATAGGCTTGCTGCACGCTCTGCTGCCATATTTACACGATTTGGATCCACACCTTTTTCGAAGCGAGCACTTGCATCACTACGTAGGTTATGGTCTTTCGATGTTTGACGTACAGATCCAGCTGCAAAGTAAGCTGACTCGATTACAACGGTTGTCGTGCCTTCATGAACCTCTGAATTAGCCCCACCCATTACTCCAGCAATAGCAACCGGCTCTTTACCGTTAGTTATTACTAAATGGTTAGATTTAAGTGTTCGTTCTTGGTCATCGAGTGTAACCATCTTTTCTCCTTCAGCTGCAAGGCGAACAACGATTTCCTTTGTTGCTAAACGGTCATAGTCAAATGCATGAAGTGGTTGACCAAATTCCATTAATACATAGTTAGTAACATCTACTACGTTATTATGAGGACGAATTCCAGCAGCCATCAGACGATTCTGTAGCCATAATGGAGATTCTTTTACTTGTACGTTTTTAACAACCTTAGCAATATACAGAGGATTTTCTTCTATTGCATCCACACGAAGCTTCAAATAGTCCTCTGCCTTTTCATTGCTTTCTGTATAAGCAGCCTCAGGATATTTCATATCCTCTGAAAGAATAGCCCCTACCTCATAAGCAACTCCTAACATACTTAGTGCATCCGAGCGGTTTGGTGTTAAACCTAACTCTAGCACTACATCGTCCAGGCCTAATAAAGGAAGTGCACTTTCACCTGGTACAGCTGTTTCAGGAAGAACATAAATCCCTTCTGCATACGCTTTAGCTACTAGGCGACCTTCAATACCTAGCTCTTGAAGAGAACAGATCATTCCATTAGATACTTCTCCGCGTAGCTTTGCTTTTTTAATTTTAATGCCACCTGGTAGCACAGCTCCAGGACGTGCAACGATTACCTTTTGACCAGCGTCAACGTTCGGAGCACCACAAATAATTTGAGTGATTTCATCTCCTACATCCACCTGACAGATGTTTAGCTTATCTGCTTCTGGATGCTTCACTTTTTCCTTTACATAACCGACTACCACATTTGTCATGCCTAGAGAGCGATCAATCACTGCATCTACTTCTATTCCTGAGCGAGTAATTTTCTCACCTAAGTCTTTCGGGTCCAACCCTTGTGTGTTTACATATTCTGATAACCATTTCGTTGATACTAACATGTCATTTCCTCCTTACACTTCTGTTCGGTGGAATTGCGATAAGAAACGCACATCATTTGTATAGAAATGACGAATATCTTCCACTCCATATTTCAACATTGCAATACGCTCTGGTCCCATACCAAACGCAAAACCAGAAAGCTTTTTAGAATCATAACCAGCCATCTCAAGAACATTAGGATGAACCATACCTGCTCCTAGGATTTCAATCCAACCTGTTTTCTTACATACGTTACAACCACTTCCTCCACATTTGAAGCAAGAGATATCCATCTCTACAGAGGGCTCTGTGAATGGGAAGAAACTTGGACGCAGTCGAATTTCACGATCTTCTCCGAACATTTTTTTCGCGAATAAAGATAAAGTACCTTTTAAATCACTCATACGAATATTTTCACCGATGACTAAACCTTCGATTTGAGTGAACTGATGAGAATGGGTAGCATCATCATTATCACGACGATATACCTTACCAGGACAAATGATCTTAATTGGTTGCCCTTCTTTTGCTTCCATCGTGCGCGCTTGAACTGGAGAGGTATGCGTACGCAATAGAATATCCTCTGAAATATAGAAGGAATCCTGCATATCACGAGCTGGATGTCCTTTAGGTAAATTCAACGCTTCAAAATTGTAATAATCCTTTTCTACCTCAGGACCTTCTGCAATTTCATAGCCCATGCTTAAAAATAAGTCTTCAATTTCTTCTACTACACGAGTTAACGGATGGTGATTCCCCGTCTTCACTGGTCTCCCAGGTAGAGTTACATCGATAGACTCTTTTGCAAGCTGTTCTTGAATCGCTTGCTCTTGAAGTAATGTCATGCGTGCTTCTAGAACAGCAGTTACTTCCTCACGCACTACATTGACAAGTGCCCCCATCTTCGGACGTTCCTCGGCTGGGAGTTTACCCATACCCTTTAGTAAATCCGTAATCGGTCCTTTTTTCCCTAAATACGCTACTCTCACATCATTTAATTCTTTTGTGTTTTGTGAAGCTTCAATTTTTTGTAATGCTTCTTCTTTTAACTGTTGAAGTTGTGCTTCCATTTGAAAAATCCCTCCTAATTGACAAAATAAAAAATCCCCGCCCCTATAAAAGGGACGAGGACTAATTTCGCGGTACCACCCTGATTATTGCACAACTAAACGTGCAATCACTCAATTCGAATAACGGCTCTACACCGGCACACCTTTACAGTAAACACTGGTCCCGGTGGCAGCTAACGGGGTGAACTTCTATATGAATTCTCCATTTACGCTTCCAGTCTAGGCGCAAAATCCCTACATTCGAATAATCATATATACTTTTCCCGATGACAGCTTTTCTTATTTATCAAATTATTATCTATTATACGGACTTTTAAACATTTCATCAAGGGTATTTATCTCAATGTAAGCCCATAAAGAAGAATTCCTGTTGCGACTGCGACATTTAAAGATTCCGCTTGGCCCAATAAAGGAACAATAATATTTTGGTCCGTTTGTTCTAAAAGACTTGCTTGTATACCGCTACCTTCGTTTCCTACTATTAATGCAAACGCATCACTTTTCTCTACCTCATGAAACGGCGTTGAGTTTTCAAATGCCGTGCCATATACTTTTACATTTTTCTCTTTTAGCTGATCGACCCAATAGCTTAAGTCACCTTTTAAAATAGGTATGTGGAAATGAGAGCCTTGAGCAGAGCGAAGCGTTTTAGAATTATACGCATCAGCTGATCCCTTTCCAAGAATAACAGCGTCTATCCCTGCAGCATCAGCCGTACGGATCATCGTTCCAATATTCCCAGGGTCTTGAACCGCATCGATTAATAAAAATTTACTCCAATTTTCTTGTTCATCTGCTTGAGCCGCATTTTGTTTACAATGTGCAAAAATGCCTTGGGTATGCTCTGTTTCTGCAAGCTCTTTTTTAATAACATCATTAATTTCTACTATTTCTAGATTGTCTACATCCCAACTGGCAGGAATTTCACTTGTATCGCTTAACATGATTGTTAAGACAATTTCTTTTTGTTTGATTGCTTCTTCTACTAAATGATAGCCTTCAATAATAAATTCACCAGTTTTATCTCTTTCTTTTCGAACACTGAGTAATTTTTTCCAATGCTTCACTAAAGAGTTTTGAGGAGATTCGATTCGTTTCATATTTTGTACCGCCTTTTTCTAAAATGCTGCAAAACAAATAGTTTAGCATCTTTTCTTTGTAGAAGATTATATCATGTTCCTCGATTAGTTCATATGTTCATATTTATCTTCCGTCAATTCAAAAAAATTATGTATAGTTGACGAGACATGGGGAAAGATGAAGACAAGGAGTGATGAAAATGGATTTTCAAATTCGAGAAGCAATAGCAGCTAACCTAAAGGGTAATTCAGCTACTGATATTAAAGAAGTGGTAGAAGATGCAATTAACCGAGGAGAAGAACATTTACTACCTGGTCTAGGCGTAATTTTTGAAAAATGGTGGAAATCGGCTGATGAATCCAGCAAACAAGCAATGCTAAATAATGTTTCTACTGCATTTGCTCAATAAGTATTAGCTAACGGAGACCGTAGATACTACGGTCTCTTTATTAATTCAATTTTAGTGCCATGACCAGAGCCTGGTAAGCTTTTGTCCAGGGCATCATACCAAACTTTCACCTTGTCCCCAACCTCTATATCCGATATTTTTTCGTCAAATCCAAAGGAAGAAGATTGAATAGATTTAGATGTAACTTCCTCCTTTGTTAGAATTCTATCTATTCCTGGTTGCTCTTCATAAATAAAAACATGAGCTTCAGACACCTCTGCTACTATCCCTTCCATCACAAATCGATTTTCCTGGCTTTCTTCTTTACAACCCCATAAACTAACTACGGATACAAGTATTATAAGAAACCCAAAATATCGAATCATTGTTAACCTCCCAACATTATTCATACTCTTCTAGAATTTCTACAACTTCTATTTTTCCGTCCACTAACATCTCAGGGAGTCCACTGATTACATTTCCTTGCCAATACTCTCTTGCCTGCTCTATTTTCTTTGCAAAAGATATACCATCTTCCTTTGGCAAAAAGCTAGCATCTCCCTCAAAAGTTTTACCATCAACTCGAAGCTTAACAAGCTGCAACACCTGCCGATTATAGGAATTAAATAAGTCTGCCCATTTGAGTGCATCCTCTAAGCTTTTTGTAGCATATAGACAGGATAATCTAGATGGGTAATTCGGATATTCCTCTAATCTAACCATTTCTACTATCGTTTCGCGGATTGCTCTAGTCGTTTGATCCAAATATTTTAGGCCAACCTCTGCATCCTCTTTAGTTAAGTTCACCCCTTCATTTGTATATTGGTTTTGAAAAATTTGAACAAAGTCTTCTCCCTTGGAATTTAATTGTTCTTTTTCGAAAAAGAAGTGATATAACGTATTCTTTTGGTTCTCACTAAAATCAATTATCTGCCCCACTCTCATCTTGTTTCTTGTAACAATATGATATACAACTAGTTCATTCTCCGTCATTTTTTTCTCCTTTTATTAATAAAATAGAAAACAAAACATTTCAATTCACTAAACTACTAAATTATTTTATTTATTAGATAATTTGTTCTTGATTTATATAATATACTGTATATAATTACTCTATGAGTTTGAATAATTAGAAAAATCATAAAAGTTATACATCTAAATTATAGCAAAGAGGCGAAGCGAATGAAGATTTTAATGGAAAATATTGTGGAAGCATTGCAAGAACACCTAGAGCAAGACCAGATCTCCACCAACCAAACTATCCGAGAATTACATGGAAAAGATGAATCCTACCATTCTATTAGCTTGCCAGACATTGTCGTTTTCCCTAAAAACTCGGCAGATGTGAGCAATATCATGAAGACTGCTAATAAACTTGGAGTTCCAGTCGTACCCTTTGGTCGTGGCACGAGTTTAGAAGGGCATGTGATTCCCTATGATAATGGAATAACGATCGATTTTTCTTTGATGGATAAAATATTGGAAATAAGAGAACAGGATTTACTTGTGATAGTCCAGCCAGGTGTAACGAGAACACAGCTGAACATGGAGTTAAAAAAGTATGGTTTATTCTTTTCGGTTGACCCTGGTGCTGATGCTACTCTTGGCGGAATGGCCGCTACAAATGCGAGTGGGACTACAACTGTGAAGTACGGAGTTATGAGAGATCAAGTTCGAGACCTAGAAGTAGTGCTTGCGGATGGAACAATCATACATACAGGAAACTTGGCAGCTAAATCTGCCTCTGGATTTCACTTGAATGGGTTGTTTGTTGGTTCGGAGGGTACATTAGGCTGTTTTACAGAACTGACTTTAAAGGTGTATGGCATACCAGAATTCACGACTGCTGCTAGAGCAACATTCCCTACTGTCAAACATGCAGTGGAGGCAGTAACCTCTATTTTACAGGCAGGTATACCGATTGCTCGCGTAGAGCTAGTAGATGAAAGCTCTATTCGTCAGGTAAATCAATTTAGTGAAACTAACTACGCTGAAAAGCCTACATTGTTTTTGGAATTCCACGGCAATGAAGCTGGACTTGCTCAAGATGTAGAATTTACTCAAGAAATTGTGAAGGACCATGGCAGTGAGGATATTCAATTTGAAACCGATAACGCTGCTCGAAACAAGCTTTGGGATGCAAGACATAATCTAGCCTATGCTTACATTCATGGAAACGTAGGAAAGAAGCTCATGGTAACCGATGTTTGTGTTCCTATTTCCGAGCTAGCTGACGCTGTCATATTTGCACGTAAGGAACTTGATGCTATCGGGTTGATAGGAGGCCTTACAGGTCATGTCGGTGATGGAAATTTCCATGCCCTTATCATGATTGATATGAACGATCCGGAAGAAATACAGAAGGCCGTGACCTATAACGAAAAAATCGTACGATACGCTCTGGAACGAAAAGGCACTTGTACAGGCGAGCACGGGGTAGGTGTAGGGAAGCAAAAATACCAGGCAGCAGAACACGGGGAGGCACTTCAAGTTATGGAAAAGATTAAAGTTGCTTTAGATCCCAACAATATTTTAAATCCAAACAAAATTGTAAAACTTGAAAGAGAAGGTGAGTAATATGAAAACATTAGAGAAAATCAGTAGCTTTGCTGGCAAATATTTTGCCCTCTTGGTTATATTAATTGCTGTAATAGCTTACTTAATACCAGAGACCTTCCTGCCATTTCGTAGTTATATAACTCTCCTACTAGGTGTAGTTATGTTTGGAATGGGGCTAACGCTTAAAGCAGTAGATTTTAAGCTAATCTTAACTAATCCTAAACCAGTATTAATCGGTGTAGCAGCACAATTTATTATCATGCCATTAGTTGCTTTTGCAATAGCCTATATGCTGCAGCTTCCTAATGAATTAGCTGCTGGTCTTGTTCTCCTAGGCTCTGTACCAGGTGGAACTGCATCGAATGTAATGGTTTACTTAGCGAAAGGAAATGTACCGCTTTCTATTACAATGACGTCCTTCTCTACTCTTTTGGCGCCTTTAATGACACCAGTTTTACTTTTATGGTTAGCTGGGCAATGGATGCCGGTAAATGTAATGGATATGTTTATGTCCATTGTCCAAGTAATTATCGTTCCGATTGTTCTTGGTCTACTTATTAAAAAATTATTACCAACGGTTGTAGAAAAAAGCGCAAACGTTGTACCATTAATCTCTGTATTAGCTATTATCATCATTGTTTCAGCAGTAGTCGCAGGTAATGTTAATAACATCGCTTCTGCAGGATTATTAGTTTTTGTTGGAGTCTTCCTTCATAATGGTGCTGGTCTATTGCTCGGCTATTTCACTGGGAAAATGATGAAGCTATCTAAATCTGACTGCCGTGCCATTTCAATTGAGGTTGGTATGCAAAACTCAGGTTTAGGTGTTGCACTAGCAACTGCCCATTTAGGACCGTTAGCTGCACTTCCAAGTGCTCTAGGAGCTGTTTGGCACAATATCTCAGGCCCAATTATAGCAACTATTTGGTCAAAAAATGCAGCAGATTCCGAGGAAGAAGAGATGGAAGCGATCCCGTTAGAAAGTAAGCCTTCACAGGTTTAAATTTGAATAGGAATGGTGGTGGATTAATCCACTGCCATTCCTATTTTTTCATCATAACGAAAAAAAGACAATACAGTTTTAGTAATACATCACTATTAAATTCTTTTCTTGTATAAACGTAATAAAAAGCGATCCCAGCGTCTCCCGGAATCGCTTTTCCTATGTAGCGATGAGGTCATCCTTCTAGATAAGCAACATCGCATATATATAAACTGTAGGACACACCCTGTCGTTACAGCTTATTCAAAGATTTTTAAGCCATCAAAGAAGCAAGTACGGCTTTTTGTGCATGCAAGCGATTTTCTGCCTGCTGGAATATATATGAGTTAGGTCCATCTATTACTGAGCTAGAAACCTCTTCTTCTCGATGAGCCGGAAGACAATGAAGGAATATATAATCTGCTTTCGCATTGGCTACTAGCTTGTCATTAATTTGATAATCCTTAAATTCCTCCAAACGCTTAACAGCTTCCTCCTCCTGCCCCATGGAAGTCCAAACATCTGTATAAACTACATCTGCATTCACCGCAGCTTCTAGTGGATCATTAGAAACAAACAAGGAACCTTCGTTTGCAAGAGCAATTGCCTTTGCCTTTGCCATAATCTCTTCATTCGGCTCATAGCCGACTGGCGTTGCTACAGCAATGTGCATTCCCATGTATGCAGCAGCAATCACTAAGGAATGTGCCACATTGTTACCATCACCAATAAAAGCCAGCTTCAGCCCTTTTGTATGACCTTTCACTTCTTGTACTGTTAATATATCTGCTAACGCCTGACATGGATGGTAGAGGTCTGTTAGGCCGTTTATAACAGGTATACTCGCATGCTCCGCAAGTTCTTTAACCATAGCGTGTGAATTAGCACGAATCATAATGCCATCTAGATAACCCGAGAGGACATGTGCTGTATCATAAACAGATTCCCCACGACCAATCTGCAAATCTCTAGCGTTCATGAACATACCATTTCCGCCTAGCTGCTTCATCCCCACCTCAAACGAAATCCTTGTACGAGTAGAGTGCTTTTCAAATATCATTCCTAATGTCTTCCCTTCTAACAATGGAGGACATTTACCAGCCTTCGTTAAAGACTTTAAGTTTGTAGCTAGTTCTAGTAATTCAGTCACTTCTTCCTTAGAGTAATCCAATAGTGTTAAAAGATCCTTTCCTTTTAAACTATCAACTAATTTAAGATTTACCCACTCTAATAATTTCATACTCATAATCCCCTTTACCCGTATCTTCTGTAATTGTTATTATAAGTATGAATATTTATAAAGTCAAGCGAATTTATATACATTTTTTATACATAAAAAAACTAATGAGGAATACTGCTGTATTCTTCATTAGTTTTGTTTAATTAGTTAAAAGTTATATTGTTTACTGTATCACGATCAAGCTTTTTAATAACTTCAACAATCAATTTAACTGTATTCTCGTAATCATCTCTATGCAGAATTCCTGCATGTGAATGAATATAACGAGTAGCTACACCGATTGACAAGCAAGGTACACCATTTAAGGAAATATGCATAGAACCTGCATCTGTTCCCCCACCAGCAATTGTTTCAAATTGATAAGGGATATTGTTTGCTTCTGCTGTATCCACTACAAAATCGCGTAATCCTTTATGGGATACCATAGATGCATCAAATAGGACGATTTGAGGGCCATCTCCCATTTTACTAGATGATTCTTTTGGAGTGATTCCTGGAGTATCACCAGCAATACCCACATCAACTGCAAAGCCGATATCAGGGTTAATTTTTGCTGTAGAGGTTTTAGCTCCGCGAAGACCTACTTCTTCTTGAACATTCCCGACACCATATACGATATTTGGATGATCTTGGCCTTGTAAATTTTTCAATACATCTATTGCAATAGCACAACCAATACGATTATCCCAAGCTTTTGCAAGTAGAAGTTTATCGTTGTTCATTACAGTGAATTCAAAATATGGAACGACCATATCCCCTGGTAATACTCCCCATGACATAGCTTCTTCTTTAGAGGAAGCACCAATATCAATAAACATTTCTTTAATATCGACAGGCTTTTTACGTGCTTCTGGGCTAAGAATATGTGGTGGTTTAGAACCGATAACACCTGTAATAGTTTCGCCCTTACGAGTAACGATCGTTACACGTTGAGCTAGCATTACTTGTGACCACCAGCCTCCCACTGTCTGAAAACTCAAGAATCCCTTGTCATCAATTTTGGAAATCATAAAACCAACTTCGTCTAAGTGACCTGCTACCATGATTCTAGGTCCGTTAGCATCTCCCACTTTTTCAGCGATTAAGCTACCAAGGTTGTCATATTCAATTTTGTCTGCATAAGGGGCAATATATTTTTCCATTACTTTACGCGGTTCACGCTCGTTACCGGGAATCCCTTTTGCATCTGTAAGTTCTTTTAGCATTGTTAATGTTTCATCTAATTTTGTCATTATTTCGCCCTCCTAAATATACTCACCATTTAATTATATGATAAATTGAATGCTTATTCAAAATATATTTTTAAAATTCTAAAGATACACAAATACACCTGCATTAATCGGCACCGGCGCCGCCACCACTATCCCCGCTGCCACCTCCGTAGCTTCCTCCGCTATCTGAATATGTAGCGGAGCCTCCAGAAGAACCATCTCCAGAAAATAGATATCCTTTTGTCCATCTCCATGAATCCTCTACATATTTCATAGGGTCTGTGTCTGTTAACAGCAATCCAGCCAATGGGACAGCACGCGCTGTTTCTAGTGGATAAGACTGGCGACTTCGTTTAAACAAATAGGCTCGAATGATCCACTTATCTCCCTTGTGCAATACAGTATGATCTTGTTTGCTTAGTGCTTTTCTAAAAGCCCTTATAGAATCCTTAGCTCTGACTGCATTCATCGATAAAATATTCCTTGGTACAGTAAAATATAAAACAATAAATGCAAGTAACAAATCATACGTTTGGTGAAGTAATGCTTCATCTACTAAATTTACGCTAGCAAAAAACATGGATCCTATATATAAGAATAATAATCGTTTTGATTTTTTCTTCCACCAAAGCATTCCAATATATATAAGAGACACTGTTATAATGCAGACAATTCCCCAGATGCTTCTTAAGTCTGCATAATATGCAATAGAAAATAGTATAGCCAATATAATGGTCGCTATACTTAAAATCATAAGTGGGATACGGTTATTTAAGGCACCAGCCTCAATCATCTCTGATTCAACTGCTAACTCCCATTGCTTCTGCTTTTCTTTAAATATTTTTTTCCGCTGAGCAAAATAGCTATTTTGCCTTTTCTCATCTCTTGCTGCTCCAGCAACATCGTGTAAGTTAAACGTCCATTTGTTTGATCCATTTTTTACTCCGAATAGCCAATCTATCATTGTATTTTCAAAATCGGCATTCACTAGACTTCGATTGACCAGTTGAAACTCTAATGTCTCTCTAGGAGCCTTTGGATCATTTTGAAAACGAACTGCCGCTTTTCCTTTGCTTACCTTTACTGCTCCTTTTTCTACTAATGAAAATAACCCTGCCAAAAAGCTTTTTTTATGAGTATTGCCAATTTGATCAACAAAAAACATATATAAAGCATCCGTCTCTATCACATTTTTTTCAGAGCCAACCCTCCAAAAATGTCTCTGTGGTAATAAAACAATTAATAAGACAGCGACAATAAGCATTCCCATCATAACTTTTGGGATGAGACTCTTTACCATTTCAATGTTATCTAAACGTCTCTGCATCTGATCAAATTGTTTTTGCTCTAAAGCAATAGCCCCACTTAAAGTTTGTGCAGACTTAATTTTCGGCATTGCTGTCATTACGGAAGAAGGAAAATAGAAACTAGTCTCCGTAGTAGAATACGCCTCCGATTTAGGAGTCACAAATCGTATACCATATTGGTTTTTTTCAAGATTTCCCGCATGTCGATCAAACATAAATCCATCGAAAGTATCAGGATTTAGTGGTTTCGGAAGTATAAAATCTATTGTCACATTCTCGTAAGCTTGATCATGTGCATCCCCGCTAAAGTACGTCACCTTTACCTCACTGTAATTGTCATATGTCTTAACAGCATTCTTTAAGGTATAAGCATAGAAGTAAGATACCTTCTCATTAGTTTTCTTGATGTTTGTTCGAAAATGGCCTTCCTCAAAGGAGACAGTTAATGGAATCATCGATTCTGCTCCCACAAAGCCTGGCTCCATGTTTAAGCTAGTAAGCTCATAGGAATAAAAATCTACTACCCGCTCATTGTATGTATCAGGAAATTCTCTATAAAGGTTATGAAAGGAACCATTAAAAGTATAGGTAAATACCTCATTAACTAATAAGTCACCGTTTGGTTGAATCCATGACTTTATATGTACTTTGTCAATGCTATAAGACTTTGCTTCTCCTATAGGGCTAAAGGAAAGGAAAGCTACCATGAATAACAAGAATGTAATAATAAACTTTTTCATATGACAACCTCCCACTACTTCCAAGATAACTATCGTACGGAAAGTAAAACAAATAAGTTTCAGTTTTAATAAATAAGCTACTACATTTAAAGGCCATAAATAGGTAGGAACACTATAGATTGTCTTTTATTTCGCATATAGAGTTCTCCAAAATCAAAAAAATACCTCGAAGAATTCATATTCGGGGTATTTTTTATTGTTAAGGAAATTATAAAACTCGGAACCTGTGGATAAATTGATGTCTAGCTTCACCGCCTTGCCCCTCGGGGTCAAATGGTTAAAAGCTCCGGTGGCTGAGGAACTGCCTC
>NZ_CALIED010000041.1:0-67240 GCF_938022135.1 uncultured Psychrobacillus sp. | reverse complement strand
GCTCCACCGCCTTGCCCCTCGGGGTCAAATGGATAAAAGCTGCGGTGGCTGAGGAACTGCCTCCTCACTTTTCCCCATTTGCCTGTCGGGGCAGGAATAGGCGGTTGCGCTTTTCTTGTTTACAGTAGTTCACTGTTAGCTATTATCTCAATGCCGTTCAATGCCTGGGTAGCTAGCCTGTCTGCCTCACTATTTTCCTTGCGAGGCACTGCCTCGTACGTAGGATCGATCCCAAGTTTTTTCATCTTCGCTTCGATGCGATCGGCCCATTCCGAAAGACTCGGCTCAATAACTGCCCACTCCCCACTCAATTGATTAATAACAACCTGCGAATCACCAATAAACGTCACAGGCAAATGGTGAACACCAAGCAGCTCCAATTCCTTCAAACACATATGTAGTGCAGCATACTCCGCCTCATTATTAGATATTAAATGTGCGGAAGGAGCATTACTCCGAAGGCGATACGCCTTACCACTCTGCTCATAATAAATCACACACCCCATACCCGACATCTTTGTTTGAATATCAAAACCTCCATCAAAGTACACACGCACATTATGAGGCTCCGTTTCAATACTCTTCAAGTAGCTCTTTAACTCCTTTAAAAGCCACGAGCTATCATACTGATCAATAAAATCCATCTGCTTTACTCTACCTGTTTTCTGAATATCTTCTGAAATAAGGAGCGCTTTAGCAACAGGCATTTCATCTGACCGAAAAAAAGTCTCTGCCCCTCTAGGTGTTGTATAAGTCCACTCAATACGAATCTTCATCCAAATCTCCCCCAGATTACACCAATATTTCCTTCGAATAATTACAACTAGTTTACCCGTTTCATACAGCTTTATGTTCCGTTTATGAAAGTTTTAGCTATTTATAATAGAAGGAACTCATTTATCCGTTTACTAAGTGAGTATTTGGTATGCAAGAATA
Organism: uncultured Psychrobacillus sp.; assembly: GCF_938022135.1. Lineage (NCBI taxonomy): Bacteria > Bacillati > Bacillota > Bacilli > Caryophanales > Bacillaceae > Psychrobacillus > uncultured Psychrobacillus sp. The sequence goes on along the minus strand of NZ_CALIED010000041.1, from coordinate 66,304 downwards.
GGCTTGCAGTCCTTGCCGACCTTCCACTCCAGTCAAATTTACGACAATAGACAGCTAGTTTACTACAATCCTGCATTACTTTACGACAATCAACCCGTAAATTACTACAATCCCTCGACCGCTCTTCTACTCCAGACAAATTTACGACAATGAGCAGATAATTTACTACAATCCAGCATTACTTTACGACAATCAACCCGTAAATTACTACAATCCCGAGCCAGCTCTCCTACTCCAGACAAATTTACGACAATCAGCTATTTCTTTACGTCAAATTCCTCGCAAACATTCTCTTTTCCAACCAAATTCCTCTTCCAAACTAAAAAACAGGTTGTCCGAAGATGCGGATCTTCAAACACCCTGTTTTCTATAAGCTTAGTGGTTCAACCTTGGCTTTACATAACCAAAGCGGTGGAATAGTACCTCTCCTGCAATTTCTATGTAAGTTTTGGCTTGGTTTGGAGAGCAATACATAGCTCCCTTCTCTACAAATGGTTCTTTATCGTCCGAATGATTATAGTCCATGACAATTACTATATTTTTGCGATCCTCTTGTAGTTTATTTATCATGTACTGTGTAAAGGACGTTTTACCCAAAATGATATTTACTTTTAGCACTTCATCACCTCGTTTGTAAAAAGAATAGTATTACTTTATATTCTATAAGAAGAAAACTGAAAAGATTGTCGAAACTAGGCGAGAATCCATATTTTTTTTCATTAATTTATAAAAAGTAAAAGCTATTCCCCGGGAAATATATCGAAGAATAGCCTTTATTGATTATTTTGAAGAATCTCGAAGAATTGTTCCATCCAATTTCGAGGCTTTCACACTGTATTCTAGCTGGTCTTGATTGACTATGCCAGAGGTCGAAGTAATAACAAAAACGGATGCATCAAAACTAAAGTTGTCATCTCTTGAAACAAAATCAACGATCTTTAAAGTATCTTCATCCACATAATCTACACGCACTTCCACTGACCTGCCAAACCCATCATTTATAGTGATCGTCCCAGAAATCTTTGTCTTAAAGGCGTGATTAAATGAAGGATTTATAAATTGGAAATCAAGCGTATCCATTATAGAAATTCCTTTGGAGCCTTCGTCATGGTAAGTGATAGATGTTGAGGCAAAAGCTCCCTCCTTTATCGTAGCATTGGCCTGATCCACCGAGCCTGTGCCATCGATACCATCCTGTCCGGGACCATACTGATACGCAACAAAGGTATTTTCTATGTTTTGAAGCAAACTAACGGTTCCAACTGTCCAATTTCCTTCCTTGTCCACAGTTACCATACCAACATAAGCACCATTACGATAAACCTTCACTTTATTTCCTGGTTCAGCTGTTCCACTTATCTCGTAATATGAGCCATCAAAAGTAACAGATGATTTAACAGGGTTCTTAATGGTAACAGGGGCATAACGAGTGATATCCGAAATAATATTCCACGTTGATATATCGTTTGGATGAAGATTATACCCAACCGTCAGCATATCTCCCTCAGTCAAAGCTGCTACAAATTCATCTACAGAAACAATCTGACCATGAATAAAAAATAAGTCATTCGTATCCCATTTGTATTTTATCCCGTTAACTACTATGAAATTTGAATTCTTATGAATAGGTGCATTTTCCAGCTTTAAATTGTATTCTCCTGCATTAGGTTGAAGCTGGTGGAAATAAGTAATTGCAGCTTTTTTACTTGTTTGATTGCCATCAAGCTTTTGAATGGTTGGTTGCACGCTCGTTGCCTCACCTGAAGAAGCCTTTACCGTAAAAACGACATGACCGTTCTGGTCGGCATAATGGCTCCATTCCTGACCTCCAGTATTAACCTGTCCATTAAAGGAAGTAATAATAGCTGTCGTAGCTTCTCCATTAGGTTGAGCAAGGTTTATTTTTACTCGGCCGTTATAAGGTGAACCATCGCCATTTGTAAACTTCGCAATATACACACGAGTATCCGTCGTTTCAAGGTATTGATCTTTTAGATCAGTTAATGAAATACCTGATGTGTCCTCAACTGAAGGTGTCGTAAATTGCACGGAATGCCCTTTCCATCTCAATGTGTAGTCCGTAGCTGATTCTAATTCTGAAGTTGATAATTTAATAGACTTTCGATCATCTGAAAGCTTTGCCTGCTGAATTATTTCCCCCGGAATAATAAACTGACCAGGTTCTAAATGATTAACATTGTGATCCATTGCTTTTGACAATTTCAAGGTTACTGTATGTTGGTCTTCAGGTGTTGCAAAAAGAGGTAACATAGGAATGGCATCCTCCACAGCCTCGTAATTGTTTACTAATTTGGAGTGAAATCTGTGGTTGTTCTCGAAATCGGTTAAGTATTGATGAGCCTTCATCAGCTCTAAATCAGCTTCTATGTATTTATTTTCCTTCAAAAGTTGTTCTGCCTTTTTTATATGCATATGTACGGTTACATCGTATCGAATACTTTGTATGAGATGTTCAAAGGTGGGCTTTACTGAGTTTCGTATTCCGTCTCTAGTGGACTGCCCATAGACTCGATCCAGCAGCTTGGCTTGCTTACGATATTCTTCCGAGGCCACGTGGTAGGCAGTTTCTATATCATCTAAATTTCCAGATGATATTGCTTGTTGAACATTCGACGTTAGGACTTTTATTTTTTCACTTGAAGTAATTGCATCTATGTATGCCTGTGCTCGCTTTACTTGGACCTTTGCGTCTACCAGTGATGCCTGTACACTTAATCTTTTAGAGCTCGAGAGACTGGCAGCCGCTTTTTCTGCTGCTTCTATGTATTTTTTCGTTGTATTATATTCTTCATATGGCTTTGTTTTGAAATCTGCAAACCCTTCTACAGAAATGGCCCACTTTAAAACCGTGCTTGCGTTTTGCGCATTTATTACAAGCTGATTCACATTTGTTGCAGCGTCCGCTTGGGTCAATGGCGTAGCTGCTATAATTGCCGAGGCTGCTACGGAAATTTTGAACATTTTAGACTTTCGCATATGGTGCTCCCTTCCTTTTATATTAATCATAACATGTAAATTAAGGTAAAAATATTACTAAATTTAGGAAATTATTAATTATTTATTTCAATATTTACCAAACACATACACATAAAAATGTCCCATCAACTCAATGATGGGACATTTTTAGGCTACTCAACAGAGATGACAGTTAGATTATCTTTTTTAGGAGGCTCAACTGGAAGCGTATCTCCTGGTTTTGGATTAGCTGGCGTTTCGATTACATCTGGTTTATCACCTTTTAATAATTTTAGCTTAGCTTTCGATGGAGTTTCGTACTTAATAGATATATCCTTTTTCACGAAGTTCCCTCCTCCTACACCATAAAGACCATTGTGGGCACCAATATAGCGATATACGCGGTATTCCTCACCCTTTTTCAAGCTTCGTACCTTTGTTAAAGATTGATCAGCCTCTAGTTTCCAAAGAGTTGTATCGGATTGGACCGTTACTTTTCCAATTTGACCAACCTTTAGCTCTGTTTTTCCCCACATTACTTTTCCAACTGCTTCAGCGGTTACAGAATGAAGTAATGTAAGAGAAACTATTAATATTAAAAATGAAATTATCTTTCTCATAAATAGGAGCCCTCCCATTAAGTTCAGAATATTTATTCTTTATTATAGAATACCATAAATACCGCAAAAGTGGCATACACAGATAAACTAATTGGAAGAATTCAACCGGGAGATGAATACACGAATTTTAGAAAGTAGTACATACCCAATAATTCCAATACTAGCACCCACCGTATCTATAAATACATCTCTCACTTGAGCTCCCCTGCCTAGTGCAAATAACTGTAGTGTCTCGTCTGCTATAGCAAAGACCACGCAAATAACTAGTGAAAATGCCATACTTGGTAGGAGATTTAATCGCGTAGATTTTAAATACTGCATTAAAAGAATACCAAGGATAAAATACACTAGAAAATGAGCTTGTTTCCGTATAACGATGTAGTAGTCATCTTTAATTATATTAGTTTCAGGTGCAACAACATTTGCGGCCTGTTTAATAGTATGCGCTACGTTAGAGCTCAGCTGGCTAGAGACACTTGCTGGCTGTTGAGATAAATAAAAAATAATTCCCATCCATATAATTACTACACCAAATAGAAAAATTTTCCTCATAGTTCTATATTCCTCTCCTATTATTAAACTCTCTGCAGACCACCTATTAATACCATTTTAAACCATATTATCATTTAAAAATACTTATTAATAATACTTAAATTAAAAAATATATCGAAATTTGTAGAACTATTTTAGTACCCAAAGCAAGACTTTTGTATTACAATCATATTAGTCTATTTTTTGACAATTCCATTTTTTGAATTGAGGTAAGGAAATGAAAGAAGATCATAACCTAAACGAACACCTTTTTATCACCCTTTTTACAGCTTACATATTTTGCAAAGTAATACATATAGCTTTACCGACATTCAACATACTTTTATTATTTACATTAATGACGGTTATTATAACAATCCTCCGTATATTCTCAAGCTATATGGTCGGACAAGTAATTGTGTTTACAGGAATAGCTCTTCAACTTACTTACGTTGTAAAATTTATATTTTCTCTATCATTGATAGGTTTGGCAGTGGTCGGAGGTACTTTTTTAGTTTTACTGATCACCACTTCGTTTTTAATTTCAGAAAAAGCAACTAAGAATTCTATTAATCAAAGCTTATTAGCAGCAAGCTCAATTTCTGTAATGTATCTATTTATAGCAAATACGCCCTTATACCTTCTTTTATATCTGACATATCCAGTAGCCGTTTCTTGTATTTATGTGAGTTTAAGCAAAAAAGCAGAATATGGCTTCACCATTGTGATGATCAACACTGCTACTTCCATAGCAGCAGCCTACTTAATATCTTTACTTTTAGGATTACCAATGACGGATACTATTTTGATAGCAACTTTAATTTCAACTTTCGTCGTTTCTTTTATGTACAATGATGAAACTAAACTAGTGTTTATGCTAGGATATCAACGTTTCCTTACTCAAAAAGAAAATTTAAAGAAAGATATTTTTATACTAAAAAGAGCATTAATGAACGTAAGTGATCTGACAAGTAAAGAACTTTTAGAAGCAGTAAACTCACTAAACGATTTTAAGCGCGAAAGAATAGTAAAGAATTTAAGTCCAGGCATCATCACAAGATTTGACTTGCAAGAAAGACATAAACAGTTAAAAGCTACCGTATGGCTCCTAGTTTTTTGCGCGTATGTAACATACTGTGCCGTAGCATATTATGTTTCCACTATCTCACACGATTATTTAATTGCTTTTTTAATCTTTGCCCCAATCTATTTCCTAAGCGTCCCTTATATAATCAGCCAAATTCTGTACAAAAATCTTATTCGATACGTCAATCAACAATTCATCATTCCTTACAACAAGCTCATAGACAAGAGAGATGTACTTAAAGAGGAAATTACCAATCTACTACTTGCTAAGGGATATAAAATGGAAGACAAAGATTTATCTTTCGTCTCTGCAACCACCTACTCTACTTACGGCGGTAGGACAGATTCAGAAACTCCAAACGCTTTCTAACAACTTAAAAGCAGTCGAAGCTCACTAAAGAGCCTCGACTGCTTTTTCATTAATATTAATAACTGCCACAGTGGTATTACGGGTGGTTATGTTACAGGTGCCAGGCACCTGTAACATAAGAGAGACACCTGTATCACAAGACGTAATAATCCAAACAAAAAAATCCTTTCTAGCGAATAATGCTAGAAAGGATTTTTAAAGGTTTTTATTTCACCTTATTTAATTGAATACTTACCAAATCCGTCTGTGCCTTCACCCATGAATTGAATGTTGCCATCAGCTGGAATTACTTTTGCTGCATTTTTCGAAGATTCGAATACGATTTTTGCAGTTGCTGGAAGAGGTGCAAATTTCCAGTTTCCATCTGCAGAAGGATCGATTGTTTTCTTCTCTAGAATGTAGTCAATGATTGCTTGACGGTTTTCATCAGGATATACTTCTGTTTCGGTTGCATTACGCACACCTGGGAATGTTCCGTTAGCACGGTAATTATTTGTTGCTACAATGAATTGTTGCTTTAAATCGATAGGTTTGCCATCAAATTGTAGGTTAACAATACGTGAAGCATCTTTATTAACTAAATTACCATCTGGATCATATTTCGCTGGTTTTGTTACATCAATTTCATATGTTACTCCATCGATTACATCATAGTTATATGAACGGAAATCTGTATTGATTAACTGTTGTTCTCCTGTTTTGTTTGCATCAATTTGGTTGAATTGCCCAGCAGACATCTCTAACCAGTCTTTCACGTCTGCCCCAGTTACTTTCACATAAGAAAGTGTGTTGTCATACAAGTATAGATCTGCAACGTTTTTAATCGCTAACTGACCAGTAGGGATATATGTGTAATATTCTGAGTCGCTTCTTGTTCCTGCTTTAAATGGAGCACCTGCAGATAGAACTGGAATGTTCTCATTTGCAGTTCCTTTTAGCTTAGCTTTTACATATTCTGTTTGTGCATCTGTAACGATTTGGATTGATGGATCATCTTGCACTTGAGAGAAATAGCTATGAATATCCGCTGTAGTTGTACCTACTGCTTGGCGAACATAGCTAATAGTTCCTTCATGCGCTTCTTTAACTGCATTTACAATTGTTTGGTCTACATCAGATGCATCCTTAGCAATTGTACGAACTTCTGCTTTAGAAGAAGCAACTTTCCAGCCTTTGCCGTCTTTTTCAAGCGTTAAATCAATTACACCTAAATGACTACCAAACTTACCAGGCATTACAACTGGCACGCCGTTCATCGTTCCCTTGTCGATATCAACATTAGTTAGGGAAGCATCCACTTTGCCAGGGAACACTTGGTGCGCGTGACCTGTGATAATTGCATTTACATCCTTAACCTTAGTTAATAAATAAGTGACATCCTCTTCGCCAACCTCATGTGTTGCATCACCCATACCTGAGTGAGAAAGAACGACTACTACATCAGCTCCTGCTTTTTTCATTTCAGGAACAACTTTTTCGATCGCTTGAACTGAATCATCTACTGTCACTTTTCCTGTTAAATGAGATTTATCCCATTTTAGAATTTGTGGAGGTACGATACCAGTTACCCCTACTTTAACCGTGGATTTATTACCAGCTGCATCAACCACTTCTTTGTCGATTAATACGTATGGCGTATAAGCTAACTTACCAGTAGCAGCATCACGAACGTTTGCATTTACATAAGGGAAATCTGCATCATCCATTACCTCGTCTAAGAACTCAAGGCCATAGTTAAACTCGTGATTACCGAATGTTGCACCATCATAGTCTAAAAGCTCCATCGCTGTAATAGAAGGATGCTCTTCTCCATCCACTAGCTTGTCCACTGAAGATTTATAAGAGCCTAGAGGAGTCCCTTGGATAGAATCTCCGTTATCAAATAGCAATGAATTACTATTTTCAGTACGTGCATTTTTAATTAATGTAGCTGTTTTAGCAAGACCTAAGCTGTTAGAAGCAGTGTCTTTATAATAGTCATAGTTTACGATATTAGTATGAATATCAGAAGTTCCTAAGATACGTAAGGAAACAGTTCCTTTATCTCCAACCTCGTCACCAAACTTTTGATTATATAAATCTTTTAAAAATTGTTTCAATCCTGGGAATGCATTAGAAGCAGGAACCTTATCAATTAATGGGTAAACTTTAAGAAGAGCAGCCTTAGCTTCCTCTTTCTTACCTGCTTGCATTAATTTATCCGCTTCCACTATGCCCATGAAAATAGTTACTGGAATCTGTAACTCGTCACGTTTAGCGTTAGCTGGATCTTTATATTCTTTTAATAATAAATCACGTGCCGCCTTACCAGAAAAACGATACATAATAGATGTTCTAGATTTTAACTGAGCAGATAACGCATGATAAGACTTTTCAACTTGGAATACATTTCGAGAAGCTTCTGCCTCTTCAATATCCTCCATGATTGGGTTCAAGTATTTATCCGCATAATTATAAGCATCAATATAAGGGATAATTCCTTTTGAAATTTTTTCATTATACAAAGCATCTAAATCTTTTAACATAGTAGCTTTATTTTTTGCATTAGATTTAGCAATAGCAGCTTTCGCTTTCGCATAACTTGCTTTCGCCTTGTTTAAAGCGGGATATAATTCTTTAGAAGTAGCAATTTTACCTTTTTGAGCTGGCACAACGTAAGCATACGCTGCATTTTTCATGTCCATACGAGCTTGGTCTACAATTTGTTGTGTCGAACTACTCGCAAAAGTCACATTTGCTGAAGCAAACAATGAAGTCGCAAGTGCAGCAGCAACTACCGATTTTTTAATAGAATCTTTTTTCACAATCCCACTCCTGTTTCTAATTATCATCATACTAATCTAATTATTTTATCTTTTTGCAAAAGATAAAATAATAAGGCTCCATACTAAAGATAATCAATTATCCCCACCAAAACAATACACTCCCTGTTAAGACTATGTAAAATCTATCAAAATACATAGAATATATCCAAAAATATAGTAAACAAACACACAAAAATACTGGATTTTAGCGTTTATATTACAGGTGCCTGGCACTTGTAATATTCTTGATATAAGTATTCTTCGCTATATCTCGTACCATTCTGTCCACACTACCAATCCTTGTGAAAATTTATTATTGCGAGTGCCTGGCACCTGTAACATATTGTGCGAGATTTCTACCACCGCTTAAATTCAAAAAAGACCAGCTCAGTAGATTACTGAACTGGTCTTTCTATTAGTTTTAAAATAGTTAGAGATTATGGAGTCACTTCTATACGAGTAAGCTGCCATTTTTCTATAGAGTTTACATAGAAATTCATCCATACCTAAGCGCAAAGCGGTTAGCAATAGCTAACTTACTTTGCCTTTTTTATTTCTGCGTCATACTTTTCATTTATCCACTGTTTAAGACCTGGGAAAATATTAGACTCTGGCATTTTATTAATTAAAGGTCCGACAGTTTGAAGGACTTCTTTTGCTTCTGCTTTTTTACCTTCTTGCACTAACTTATCTGCTTTGACTACTTGCATAAAGATAGTTACGGGAACTTGTAATTCGTCACGTTTCGCATTAGCTGGATCCTTGTATTCTTTTAACAATAAATCACGTGCAGCTTTACCTGAAAAACGATACATGATTGACGTTCTAGTTTTTAGCTGAGCTGATAATTCATGGTAAGATTTTTCGATTTGGAATACGTTACGTGAAGCTTCTGCTTCAGCAATATCCTCCATGATCGGATTTAGATATTTGTCTGCATAATTGTAAGCATCAATATATGGAACAATACCACCATTTACTTTTTCTTCATACATTGCATCAAGCTCTTTCAAGATTTTCGCCTTGTTTTTGTCATTAGACTTAGATACTTGAGCCTTTGCTTTATTATAGCTTGCTTTCGCTTTGTTTAAAGCTGGGTATAACTCCTGACTTGTAGCAACTTTACCTTTTTGTGCAGGTACCACATAAGCATATGCCGCATTCTTCATGTCAATACGAGCTTGATCTACAACTTGTTGAGTTGAACTACTAGCAAAAGTTACATTTGCAGAAGCAAATAATGACGTGGCAAGCACAGTAGCAGCTACCGTTTTTTTAATAGAATTCTTTTTCATAAATCCACTTCCTTTTCTTTTTTTGAGCCATTTATTATTTTAAAATAATAATTTACTCTTAACTTTAACATAAAGAAATAATCTATGCAAAACAAGAAATTCACACTAAAACAAAGAAAAATCAATCTTTCTAATTAAATATATAGTTATTTATGGTAAACTCTTAACTATTTATTAAGGATAAAAATATTATTATAAATCAATTGTTATTTATTAACATTACAAGAGACAGTTTGTTACAGGTGCCAGGCACCTGTAACACACTGTCTCTATACTATTTCTCTCTAAAAAAATAAAAACCCCTTGTTCTCCTATTTCAGAACAAGGGATTCCCATCAACTATATATTTTAGTATATTTCACGTGCCTGGCACCTGTAACATCGCTCGGCACCCGTAACGTTTTATCACTCTAGTTACTGGCCAGTTTTTGTTTTACGCTAGCTGCTGGTTGGGTAAGTAGGCTGACGATTATTAAAGTGAGGACGGCCATTGGCAATGCGAATAATACGCTATTTAGCTCAAATGGCTTACTCAACACTACTTCCCATAAAATCGTGCTTACTCCTCCTACTACCATGGAGCTCAACACCCCTGATTTAGTGGCACGCTTCCATAAAATCGTTGCAAGCAGTGCAGGGGTAACGGCTGCTCCGTACATGGTGTACGAATACATTTGAATGGCCAGTACGGATGGGAAGTACATGGCCAGCACATATGCTAACACACCCAACCCTACAACAACATAGCGGTTCATCTTTAACAGTTTTTTATCTGGGATATCTTTTTTGCTATACCTTTTGTACATATCATAGACAATGTTTCCTGAAGCCGAGAGTAAATATGACGTTCCCGTAGTGATGATAAAAGCAACGCACGCACAGAGAACTACCAACCCGATTCCTAATGGCAACCCATTAATCGCCATATTCAACACTGCAGTATCAGGAGTAATATTAGGGAACATCACAATTGCCGCAGTTGCAAAAGTTATCGTTAATCCGATTACAAGCACGCTCCCAATAAAAAATCCTATCGTAGAATTTCTAGCTGTTTTTTCATCCTTTGCCGCAGCAAATCGCTGATACATGTTTTGATCACCAAGTATCAATAAAAACAAAGGTAAGAAATACCCTAATAATTGTAAGTTACTAAGCCCGCCATTCCATTGCTTTGTCTGCTCTGGAAGATTTAGAGACAATCCCTCCAAGCCTCCAACTCCATTTAACACGAAAGGCAACCCTACTAAAAAACCAAAAACAATTAGCAGTGCACTTAGCGCATCTGTGTATGCAACCGAGAATAATCCACCGCTCACTGTAAGGAAAATAACAAGAATAGCAATAATAATAGCACCTGTCTGAATTGGTAGCCCTGTCGTGATCTGTAATACATACGCTCCACCAGTAAACTGATAAGCTGTAATACCCACATACGCCAGAAGTATTAAAATACTCGCAACAAGTCTGGCTTGACTTCCAAAACGTTTTTCAATTATTTCTGGAACAGTAAAGGCTTCCCCTTTTCGAACCCTACCTGCGATAAAATAAAGTACGATAATACCGAAGATTCCACCCGACAGATTGAAAATGGCTGCCCATGGACCATATTGATAAATGAAGCTTGCTCCACCCACAACCGTTCCTGAACCTACAAAGGTAGCTAATAAAGTTCCAGTCATAACCCATAAGGGGAGTGTTCTGCCTGCTGCCATAAAATCTTTGCTAGTCTCAATTGATTTTTTACTAAAGTAAACCCCCATCAAGGCCATTACAGCTAAATAAATAACGACGGCTATTAAATAAATACTCATTCCTTTCCCTCCCCTAATTAGTTATAAAATTAAATCCTCTAGCTTACTTGGATAATGAGTAATTAACTGTGTCCCCTCCCCCCTTAAAATGACTGTATCTGAATGCCTAAAGCCTCCAACACCTGGTATGTATAGCCCTGGCTCCACACAAAACACCATATTTTCCTGTAATACAAGGTCATTAGAATACTTTAATGACGGCTCCTCATGAAGACCTATCCCTATACCATGACCAGTCCGATGTCTCACATATTGCTCCATATTTGCATCTCGGAAAACCTGTAAAGCAACCTCGTTTACCTCTGCTGCTGTTACACCTACACGTATAAAGTCTAATGCAGCCTGCTGCGCTTCTTGAGCAAGCTTAAATGCTTCCTCCTGTTCTAATGTAGGATTACCAACAAAAAAAGTACGTTCACATTCTGCGCGGTATCCATTTATTCCAACCTGTCTGCTGTGAATCACAAGATCATTCTTATTAAGCTGCCTTGTATTAGAGAAGACATGCGGCATATTCGTACGTTCTATTCCAGAGGGTGACATAACAAAGTAATCTAACGTCGAATTAGGATGCCTCTTTGCTACTTCTAGAAAAAGAGCTGTATTTCCAAATTGATCTATCTCCATTTCAGTCATTTCAGGTGTTGCATGCTCTAACGACTCTTTTAATGCTAGGCTGACCAAGTTACCTGATTCAATAATTTGTTCTATCTCTGCTTCCTCTTTAATAGCTCTCATATGGATAATTTCATCATCTATGCTAACTAAATCAAATCCCTTATCTCTCAACCTCTTTCCTAGTTCAAGTGGGAGTGAGGCAAACTCGACTCCAATCTTAGAGTTTTTCGGATAAGAAGCGATCACTTCTTCAAATAGTTCTATATAAGAATTAGCCTGTGTTTGATGCAAAGGTGTTTCATAGTAAACAAGTAGCTGGTCCGCTATAGACTTTTCCTTGGCATGAGTCTCTTCTAAAGATGGCACTACTAGTTTTGTATGTTGTTGATCTACAAACAAAACGATCGGTCTAGAATATGTGATTGCCTTTAATCCACTAAAATAATATTGGTTTTCAAAGTTCAAAATAACTGAACATGTCAGCTCATTGTCATCCATTACCTGGCGTAGCTGATGTACCCTCTTTTCTAAATTCATATGCTTATCCCCTTTCTTAATTAATAAAGTGTCCATCCTTCATAATCCTCTTGTTACCCTTCAAAATAGATAAATCGTCTAATGGGTTATCCTCCAAAATTAATAGATCTGCGTACATTCCTTTCTTTAATAAGCCCCTATCACTCAGCCCTAAACATTCTGCAGCTACTTGGGTAGATGCTTGGAGAACTTCCATTCTAGACATTCCCGCATCCTCCATTATTAATAATTCGTCAAAATAGTAGCTCGGTGGAGTAATCGGTGAACCACAATCTGTCCCAGTTGCTATCTTTACTCCAAGCTGTACAGCCTGCTTTAGCATGTTCTCATGTGGTTCCACTACATGCTTTGCCTTTTCTAACGCCCATGCTGGTATATGCTCATCCGTAGCTAATCTTTTCATAACAATCATCGTGGGCACTAAATAAGTGTCATTCTCCTTCATTTTTTTGAGTGCACTTTCATCTGCATAAATGGCATGCTCAATTGTGTCCACTCCTGCCTCTATACAATTGTGAATTCCTATCAAGCCTTCAGCATGTGCTGCTACCTTCTTATTCTTCTTGTGTGCCTCCTCGACAGCCGCCTTCATCTCCTCCACATTTAACTGCGGAGAACCTGGCTCCTCTCCAAATGTATAAATACCTCCAGTTGCCATAAGCTTGATCAGATCAGCGCCTTCCTTCATTACCTCACGGGTAGCTCGCCGAACAGCATCGGGACCATCTGCTTCTTTACCTAAGTAATGGACATGTCCCCCTGTCATACAAACTGCAGGACCAGAAGCAACAATTGTCGGGCCAATTAAACTTCCGCTATTTATCACATCTCGTAAATTTAAGACACTTTTCCCTGGAGAGGCAACATCTCGAACTGTGGTGATCCCCTCCTTTATCGTTAGTAGTGCATGCGAGTACGCCTGAAGGGCAACCTTCGATTCGTCTAGATGCTCTATCTTCTTTTGCGGATCTTCCGTTCCATCCCACACTAAATGCACATGACAATCAATTAACCCTGGCATAACAAACTTTCCCTTTACGTCAACTAAATTTGCAGATTCCGTCTGCTCTACTTTTCCAGTACCAACCTCTACTATTTTTTTATCCTCTATTATCAGATAAGCGTTTTCCCTTATATCTTGATTTAGTCCGTCAATTAACGAGCAGTTATACAAAATAGTCTGCATCTATATCCCCGTCCTCTCTTTAGTTAATAGAAATTTTAGATTTTTCTAATAAATTTTTCATTAGTTAAAGAGCACAAAAAAAAGAGACTATTTTATAGTCTCTAAACAAAATTAGTCGATTAACCTTAAAGCAATCGAAAATAGTAGGTAATGATTTTGGTTTTCAAAGCTAATACCCGGGTAAAAATCTTGAATTTTTTCTAGTCGATAGCTCACAGTATTACGGTGGACAAATAATTCCTCTGCACTTTTTTTCAGACTAAAAAAATTCTTTAAATAGACATCCAATGTTTTTGTTAATTCTGCATGATTACATTCATCAAATTCTAATAAAGGCTTAAGCAATCCCCTTGCTGCCTCCTGCATAGCGCTCTCCTCTTTAATCAAAAATAAAAATCTTTCCACACCTATGTTCTGGAATAAAATTAGATTGCTATTCCATTGATCTGTAAGCTCTAGACAACGCTTTGCTTGTTTATACTTAAGCGAAAGATCTGCTTCAACCTTAATAGGTCTTCCATCACTAACCCCACATTGAACTCCTTGCAAAACAGTTAATAACTCCTTCAAATGTTGGGTTTGATACGGAATGGAAGTGAGGCAGATAACCTCCTGTTCATAAATCCAAATAATATTATCTGAATTTATTCCACCCAGCTTATCGTAAATAACGGTAAATCCATAATTGATTAAATCTTCATTATCAAAATGAAATACATACATGTAAGGCATTTTTTTTAGAGAAGAAGAAAGGCTAGAAGAGCGACTAGATTCTCGGCGTTTATTTTCAATAATCCCTTCCAATGTTCGTATCTCTTGGTTTTTCAGGAAACGCTCTAACGATTTTCTTTTTACGGCATCCAGCAGTAAGGCCGTCCTCCCATACTGAATGGCAGAGTTAACCATCAACTCCTCCACCCCGTTGTTGCATATAATTAAGAATCCGTGATTTTCTGTATGCTCCATAATAGGGAGAACCGAAAATGCCAAATCATGCTGTGTAGAAAACGACTCGGTCAACACCTTTTCTACCTCCATGTATTTGCCTTTGTATAACCATTCTTTTTCTTGCTCTAAGACGGCTTTAACAGTAAGGCTATATTCCTCTCGATTGTATGTATTGTTAGTCCAAATAGAAACAATGTTTAAGCTTTGATCCAGAAAAACGATTGGTGAAGCAAGATACTTCCCTAACGTTGCAACGATATAACTAACTCCCTTATCCTGCGCAACTGCCTCTAGTAATTGAAGATTCATCTCCTCAATTTGAACACGAAGAGCATCATTCTCCCCTAAAAGCAGCTCATTAAACTCTTTAAAAATCTCCTTATAAGACAAATCAATTGGTATTGTAAAAATAGGCAGCGAATACGTATTAGCAAGCTCCAACAAGCTTTCTGGAACCACCGCACAACCAGCAGCATGGATACCTAGTGCTGATATCTTTCGTGAAATCAGCCATTCCACATGGGAAACGATTCCCTGCTCACCCTCAAAAGCCGCAAAAGTAGTCAAAATAAACCCAAAAGGATGAACACGCTCACTCCTTAACGGAAGCTCCTGAATATTAATATAATCTATTCCACTTCCCTTCCCTTTCTCCCCACCAACCAAAAGAATCCCATACTTCTCTAGCCTACAAGCCAACTGCTCAACTGAAACCAAACCAATCACCACCCACATCATTAATATATTTAAATAACATACTAACAGAAAATTTAGTCACTTTTCTAACTATTTATCCAAGCAGCCATTATTACCCTTCTATTACCTCACTATCCCCCCATTATTATATGGATATTATTACAGGTGCCAGGCACCTGTAATAATATCCATATAATAAAACTCAACACTTTTCTTACATAACCGTCCTCAAATACATAGAAAAAAACCTATCTCATCTCTTAAAGATGAAATAGGCTTTTTCTTCTTTCCCTAACTACCAACTACTTTGGGAAACGAAGACCGACTAAAAATCATTAGTGTCCCAAAAGCTATCTTCTACTTCACTACAAATTTCACTAACACACTTTCCGTTAAGGGTTTTCCATCTGTCCCCTTCAGCTCATTGGTGATCATTAGCTCGTAGGAACCTGGTTTATATCCACCTTTTGGAGCGAAAACTTCGACTTGCTTTCCGTTTGCCTTGGACACGGCTTTATCAACTGGTATTGCCATTGAACCATCCTTCATGACAAAAATGGATTGATTCAAACTTGCACTGTCGACATCCTTGCTTAACGTAATTGTCCATTTTTTATCAGAGGCTACGGGTATATTTTTCTCCATTACCCTGCCCCATCCAAGCGGTAGCTCAGGCAGCGTTTTTAAGAAAAATTGGTCAGCTATTACTTGGTAGCCAGCTTCGTTTGGGTGAATATCCTTTGGATTTTCCAAATAGACCGTTCCCTTTGCATCAAACGCTGGCGCCACATTAACAAAATGCACACCTTCACTTTCTGCAATAGATGCAATTCGATTATTTACAATATTGAATGCCATTTGAAGCTGCTGTCTCGTAGCAATATCCGTCATATGTGGAAACGGAAAAAAGTAGCCAAACAAATAGATTTCAGCATCTGGGTTAATAGCCTTTACTTGTTTAACCGCAGTCGTTAGATTCTCCGACACCTTACTCAATATTAAAGTTGCTGCTGTAAGGTCCACATTCACACTTTCATCCTTTGGGTCATAAAAGGCCTGGATAAAGTCATTAGCACCACTGACGATTGTTACTAATTCAGCTTCCTTCAACGCCTTTTGAACATCTTCTCGCTTCAGCTTCTCTAAAAGTCCATCCGTCGTTTCACCGGATTTAGCAAATTCCTTCGTAAAGGAGCCTAAACGTCCTTCTTTCTCAAGCTTCTCGCTAATTATGTCTGTAAATCCACGTCCAACTCTTTCTCCATATGGCGTTTGACCACTAGCGATGGAATCTCCTAACGCCACGTAATCTATTTTGTCATTCGCCGCAAAAGCTGCTGGCATATTTACACTAAAGACAAACAAACACAAAACCAATAATATTTGTACCTTTTGTTTCACTATTTTTCCCCCTTCTACGAAACTCTATATCTTATCTTATTCCCTAAATCACAACAAAAAACCTTTAGGTAAATAAAAAAAGTACAAGCTTCCCAAAAATCAAATAGCAAAACAAATATTACAGGTGCCAGGCACCTGTAATAATATTCCTATAATAATTCTACTTGCTTTTCCAAAAGTCCAAAACTAATCAAACCGCAAAGCCTCACTAGGATTCATACGAGCAGCCTTCCATGCAGGATAAATGCCGAACAGGCTACCGATGCCAAAGGATGTATACAACGCAAGCTTAACCGCCCATAAAGGAAGCACCAAGGCAAAGATATCCACATTACTGTTCCAAAACTCTATAAACAAATATCCAAGACCAATCCCGGCAGCTCCACCGATTACACATAGCAGCAACGTTTCAAAGAAGAACTGCATCAAAATTTCGAAGGTTGTAGCACCAAGTGCCTTTCTTATACCAATTTCCTTCGTTCTTTCTCGGACAGACATCACCATGACATTCATGATTCCCATACCGCTGATCACTAAGGCCGTGGCAGTAATCCCGAACAACATCACCTGCAATATAGAAGTAACCTTTCCTAACGCTCCGAGCATTTGCTCCTGCTTCACCACACTGAAATCTATTTCTGTATGGTTCGTCATGATGGCACTAAACACTTGCTCGTCCACCTGATCGACGGCGTCCACACTGGAAGCCTCCACAATCATCTTCGTTAAGTTCTTCATATCTGTATTCTCAAGAGCCGTCTGAATCGGAATAACCACATTATTATCCGTACTAGACCCTAGCGTAGCGTTTGGCGCGAGCACTCCAATTACCTCATACGTTTCTTCATTTATCGTGACAGTTTGTCCGACTAATGAAGGCTCTTCCGCAGATGCGGACTCTCCTAGGAGCTTATTCATGATTCGCTTCCACCATGGATTGGGTTCCACTTTCTCTTCCGAAGGCGTCCCTCCGCCCTCAGCGGGAACTTCCTTATTTCCAAGCAGTGCCTCGTGAATATTGTTTCCTAGCACAATGACATTAGCCTTTGCATCCTGCTCCTCTTGCGTAAAGAATCGTCCCTCCGACAGCTCGGCATGCTGCACTCTCAGAAATTGATCCGTTGTGCCAACCATAGCCGACTGAGCACTCTTTTCATCATATTTCACTACATTGATCGTTTCCAAAATAGGAGTTACCGTTTTGACATCCTCCACATCTGCCACAACTTCTGCATCTGCATATGTAAGCGTACTTGGCACACTAGTCAATCCGCTTAGTAAATCCTTCTCTCCGTTTGTAGTATCGAGCAGTCTACCAGGCATGACAAGAATTTGTTCTGCTCCTAGGCTTCCCATCTGCTTCATCAGCGTGTCTTTTACCCCTATAGCAATCGCAGATAACACAATGACTGCAAACATCCCAATGATCACCCCAGTCATCGCCGATAACACGCGAAGCCGATTCGACCATAAACCAAAGCAGGCCAATTTAAATGATGTAAATAGCTTCATATAAGCACCCCATTCTGCAATGTTAAAATGCGCTGTGCTCGAGAAGCTACTTCCATGTCATGCGTGATGATAATAAGGGTTGCTCCTTTTTCATGTACTCGATCAAATAAGTTTAAAATGCTTTTCGTTGTTTCCTCATCCAAGCTCCCTGTCGGCTCATCGGCAAGTATAAGCGAAGGCTCATTGACCAAGGCCCTTGCAATAGCGACACGTTGCTTTTCACCACCCGATAATTGGTCTGGCTTGTGGTTTTTCTTATCTAAAATGCCCATCTCTTCTAACATAGCAAGGACGCGAGCTTTCTTTCGTTTAAGCCTTTTTCTCCCGTATGTTAAGGGGAGTAACACATTTTGATATACAGACAAGTTGGGGATCAGCTGAAAATGCTGAAAGACAAATCCTATTTCTTCATTCCGTAGCTTTGCCCGACGAGCTTTACCCATTTTATGTACTGACTTTCCAGCTAACACATAGCTTCCTTTATCTAACAAGTCCAGAGTTCCTAACAAATTGAGCATCGTGCTCTTCCCTGAACCGGACTTCCCCATGATTGCCACGTACTCTCCCTGCTCCACACGAAGATCCATCCCGCGCAATACTTCCATCTGCTTTGTCCCTGAACGATATTTTTTTCGCACATCTCGGAGTTCGATCATTTCGCATTCCTCATTTCTTACATCCTCAAGTGTCCTCATTCCCCTCCATAATACGACAAATCAAATCAAATGCCTCCAAAAAGTGGGTAAAATGCCTCTATTCTACCACAACGAAAAAAGAGGTACATGAGATTCTGACTGTCTTGCACAGAGCATGAATCTATCTTTCTAACCGTTTTCCCTCATTTCCCTCTCTTTCCGACAAACAATCCACCATCGAATAAAAATCGTTCTTTTTAATTGAAAATAGAGTTCAATTACTATGAATAAAAGATTACAAATAGACCTAACCTTTAGTATGTTCCTCCTAAAAAAAACGTTCATAATAGAACACGCTCCCTCCATATAATCTATTAACAGGAAATAGTCGAAATCAAATCCAAATTTCTGCCGGCTTTCGACGAATAATATGGTTTTAACTTGCTATATTGATACAAAAGCAGAGGGAGATGTAGAATATGCAGTCCGATTTTAATCAGCTGTTAGACAACGTCATTGGTCCTCGTCTCATTTTTCATGTCATGGAGTGTTACATTTGTGGGTACGATGAAATTTACTATCAGCACCCCGATACCCAAGAACAAATAGGCCACGCTTGTGAAGGGTGCAATTATGTGAAACCCTTCAGCTTCCAAAATGAACATTCATAAACAAAAAAAGACCACGTAAAAGTTTAGCTTTTACATGGTCTTTTTCTGTTTAGTTAAAAACTAGTATAAATACGACATCCAAGGCACCATTATTAACGGTGACTGGAAGATTAAATGACTTGCCTTTTAATTCAGATAGCACTTTTGCATCTGCAGGAAACAATGCCTTTAATTCATTCATAGCCGCCTCTGACAATGGATCGTTTCCATTCACCTTAGACACACCTAAGCTACTAATGAGGGTCGGATAAAATCCTTTACTCAAAAAGTCTAACATACTGATATCTTCCTGAACTGTTATCGTTATAGAATTGGACGTGCTAGATGATAAAAGAACATTTTTTTGGCTAGCATTTACTGCCTTCACGAAGCCTTCCACCTTTGCATCAAGTACCTGCTGTTCTGTGGACTGGTTAGGAAGTCCTTCCACTATCGCTTTAATTTTAGCTACTTCAGCCAATAGAATAGGCGAATACTTACTTGTTTTCGGTAACCCTTCCATTAAGGCATTTACTTCTGCATATACTTTTAAAGCTTCCGATTGTTTCCCAGCTGTATATAAGCTGTTTAAATCTAATAATTTCATATAAATGGTGACTGGTAGCATTAGTTCGTCACGCTTAGCATCAGCTGGCTTTTTATACTTTTCTAATAGTAAATCACGTGCAGCTTTACCAGAAAAGCGATATAAAATAGAGGATCGATCCTTTAACTGATACGAAAGCTTATGATATCCAACAGCTACTCCGGCAAAATCACTCTTTGCTTCCGCTTGGCTAATTTCCCTCATTAGAGGTTCTAAATACTTCGTTGCGTAATTATACGCATCTATATAAGAAACTAATCCCTTAGTTACTTTTTCATTGTAAATGGCATCCATTTCCTTCAACGTGCCTTCTATCTCGCCTGCCGATAATTTGGATGAAGTGACGACACTTTTTGTGATCTCATATTTTTTCTTCACACTATTTAACGAAGCATAGAGCGAGTCACTAGGGATTAAATTCCCTTCAAGCGCCGGAGATACGTATAGTGTAGTTGCCTTGTGTAAATCACCTTTCACCGTGGCTACCGATTGCTCCACTGAAAATGATTTTCCATACGCAATTGGTGAAAAGGCTAAAACCGAACTTGTTAATAAGGCTACCGCTGTTGCTGTCTTCCATCCTTTATTCCTCAAAACTATTCCTCCTATTGAATTGCTCAGTTTTTTATTTCAATTCTTAGTGCATTATTTAAAAAATCATTAATATACTATACTTTATCAAGTATCCCCCCTACCTACTTTAAGAAACCATTTCTCATTCGTAAAAATCCCTTAAAAACACATACCACTTAAGCTTATACGAAATGATTTTCAGAAAATATTGAGGAATGTTAATTATTTTAATTTTTTGAATAAAAAGTTGCAGATTAATAGTATAATAGATTTACAAGGAGACTAGTTAATTATTCTTATGTTTTCCAAAGTATAAGCAACCCATGGAGGTAAAAGAGGATGCAAATGGTCTGGTTGAGTTCCAAAACAACGGTGCCAAAAGCTACAGCAGAAGCATTAGATAGAGAAAGATTATATGAATTACTTCAGAAAAACCATTCTAAGAGAATCACCATTCTTCAAGCGCCAGCAGGCTACGGTAAAACAACGCTATTAAGCCAATGGTTTAACCAAACAAATGACACCGTTACATGGATTTCCCTGAATACATCTGACAATGATCCGATACGATTTTGGAAATATGTTATTCATACGACATCTAATATTACGGAGAGTAACATGTATAACACGCTCGCCTCATTGTTCCAATCACAGGATCCTTCCACGTTAGAATTTTTGATTGATTCTTTCTTAAACGAAATGAGTTTAATGGAACGTCCCATCAGTATTGTGTTGGAAGACTATCATCTAATTGACAATAAAGTGATTCATCAAATGCTTACCCAACTAATCGAATATCTACCTGACAACGTACACGTCTACGTAACTAGTCGTGAGAATCTCCCCCTTCCAATCGCCAAGTGGCGAGTTAAATCCTGGCTCAATGAGATAAGCATGGAACAACTGTGCTTTACATTTGAGGAAATTGAACAATTTTACGAAAAGAAAAACCTCGAAGAGAAGCTACTACATCATGTATTAAACACCACAGAAGGCTGGCCAGCCGGCATCCAATTAACGAGTATTTCAATGAGGACCAACTCCAACAATGCATTAACATTAGACAAGATGAACCCTTTACAGCCCTTAATCACTGATTTTTTATTGCAAGAGATACTAGATACACTTCCGTCATCTATTCAAGATTTTCTTCTGAAGACGTCTTTTTTACAATCTTTAGAACCGGAAATTTGTAATAGCCTAACGAACCGAAGTGATAGCTATGCAATGCTTATAGAACTAGAAAACAAGGGAATTTTCACTGTTCGTTTAAACAATGCCCAACCGATGTTTCGTTACCATCATTTATTTGCAGAAGCTTTACAAATTGAACTTAAAAATCGTTATCCAAAGGAATTTGTTTCATCCATCATCTTGGAAACCGCGAAGCTGCTTTACTTAAAAGGTGATATCAACAGTGCGATTGACTTGGCCTTACAAGAAGGCGCCTTTACACTAGCGGAGTCGTGGATAACAGAACATTTAGTAGAAATATTCAAGAATGGAGAAACCTCCACTTTTTTAGGTTGGATCCAAACTTTAAGAAGAAACGATTACCCAGTTAATTATGAAATATTAGTGATGTACACCATTACCTTAATATCTGCCCTTCAACTAGAAGAGGCGGGTTTAATCATTTATGAGTTAGAGCTAAAGCAACAATTAGAACAATGGATGGATAAAGAGGAGAACAAAGGAATAGCTGATATTTTTACAACACTGCAAGTATATGCGCTTATTAGCATGGGGACAGGGATTGAAAAAGCGATAGAAATAATTCAAAGGCAAGTAGACCAAGGATATGTTAGTTCTAGGTGGGATGGAATACCGATAAGGTTCAACTTATTTGAACATAAGATTACTCGAACTAGCATTGGATCCAAGGGTAGGTTTATGTCGTTAGAAAAAGCAATTCCGTTTGCAAAGTTATTCCGTGAAACAGAATTTAAAGAAAAAAATATGACTCTCTTCAGCTACGGGGCATCAGCAGAAACATTGTATGAAAGAAACTATATCGATGCGGCCATTGGAGAATTAGAAATTGCTTTAAAGTATGGCCATAGCCTAAAAGATCCTGGATTATTTATTCCCATGTATGTTTTAAAGTCTCAAATTTATGCCTTAAATAAAAACTTTGTAGCAGCTCATGCATTATTAGATAACGTACTAGATTCAATAAATGATAAGCATTGGCAAAGTATTTTACTCACGATGAAAGCTCGTTGCTTTTTATTAGAAGGAAATACGTTAAGAGCAGAAGCAGAGCTACGAAAAGCGGAATCGAGACAACCTTTTTGGTTACTCGTCCATGCTCGATTATTACTAGCAACAGCAAAGGTAGAAGAAGCCTTAAAGACTGTAATCCAAGTGAAAACTAAAGCAATAGAGGAAGATCAAGTATCCACAATCGTAGAAGCTTCCTTGTTAGAAGCAATTTGTGAAATGGAAATGGACCATAAGGACAGCGCCTTGAACGCATTGCATGAAGCTTTGAGCTACGGCTCTACTTATGATTACGTCCGAACCTTCCTAGATGAGGAGGGTAGTATTAAATTATTAAAAGCCTATACCAAAGAACGACAAAAACATAAAAAGACAGGCTGGAATTCGGTGCCGTTAAGCTACGTAGAACGGCTCATAGAAAGCAGCAGCCAAGCGGAGAGCAGCATACTAGACCAACTAACACCTCGAGAGCTGGAAGTTTTCCAACTACTTGTAGATGGTGCAACCAACAAGGAAATCGCACAAAAACTATTTCTATCCGAAGGAACCATACGCGTTTACCTAACAACGATATACAGCAAGCTAGGCGTGAAATCAAGAGCCAAAGCAATCCTGCTATACAACCAAAAATTCTTATAAACACAAGAAAAGCGGAATCGCTTGTCACTGCCCCGACAGGCAAATGGGAAAAAGCGAGGAGGCAGTTCCCCAGCCACCGGAGCTTTTATCCATTTGACCCCGAGGGGCAAGGCGATGAAGCTAGACATAAAAAAGCTCCCTAATATGGGAGCTTTTTCGTATTAAAAAGATTATCGTAAGCCTGGGCGAATTGTGTCTGACACAGGGACACGCACTAAGCCTCCCGCAGTTCCCCGGTCTCTTCCTGCTTCTCCTTTTTAAAGAAAAAGCCAATGATCGCACCAATCAGACCAGTAACAATCCACCCTGCTCCGTTTGAAAACAACGGGATAAAGCCAAATACATTGTTAAGCGTTTCTACCGCGATGTTCGCATCTTTTAATGCATCCATAATAGCAACTATACTTACCCCGATAATAGTACCAACATATACCGCACGTGAACCCTTGAACCAGCTATCCGTAAAAATCAAGATAATTAGTGCAATAGCAATTGGGTACAGCAGCATTAATATTGGTGAAGCCATAGTCAAGATTTTAGTTAATCCGAAGTTAGTAATAATTAAGCTCCCTAGCGAGAAGATGATTAACCATTTCTTATACGACACCTTCGGAATAATTCGCTCAAAGTACTCTGCAACAGCAGCTAAACAAGCTACATTCGTCGTAATACCAGTTAATAAAATAACAATCCCAATTAAATAAATCCCAATTTGACCAAACAGCGCTTGTGAAGCAAGTGCAATCAGCTCTCCGCCGTTTGTTGTATAGCCTACTGCATCTACACTAGTTGCCCCTATCCAAGACATCGATACCTGCAGAAGAACTAGTCCAACCACAGTAACAAGACCCGCCTTGATAAACACCTTGGATACTTCCTTTTTAGAGCGAATACCTAAAGCATCAATTGATTTAATAAAGATCCCACCAAAGACAAATGCTGCTAACACGTCCATCGTAAAGTACCCTTGTGTGAACCCCTTTAAAAATGCATCACTGGCAGTTTCGTAGCCCATTCCATCCACAGGTCCATGTACTGAGCCCATCGGAGTGAAAATAGATTTAGCGACGATGATCACTAAAAGCGTTGCAAAGACAGGTGTGATTAACTTGCCTAATCGATCAACAAATTTAGTAGTCTCCCATGATAGGTAAACCGTCAAAGCGATAAAAATGATAGAAAAAACAAGTAAAAATAAACCTATCATACTATTGTCTGTAATCAGCTGTTTAATAGCAATCTCATAAACTACCGAGGTAGTCCTGGGAATAACATAGATCGGTCCTAACGTTAAAAACAGCAAAACCGAGAAAATAACAGCAAATTTAGGGGAAACCCTACTTGCCAGCTTTTCCACAGTTCCTCCACCTTTAGTCAGTGCAATTATTGCTAGTAAAACTAAGCCTACTCCAGTTACTAAGAATCCTGCCATGGCAATCGGTGTATTGGTCCCTGCCTGTTGCCCTAGAACTGGAGCAAAAATCACATTACCCGCACCTAAGAACATAGCAAATAACATAAACCCAATGGCTACAATTTGAAAAAACGATAATTTCTTTTCCATTTTTTTGCCCCCTTTAAATAAAAAACCTTCTCTAAATCGCAAAGCCCTCTGCATAAATATCTGCTTCCTGAAGAATAAATCTGTGCTCTCCAGTAATCCAAGCAGACCCCTTGATAGCTGGGATAATAGCATCTATTTCTGCGATTTTTGTTTTGCCTAATACCTTTCCTTCAAAAGTTGAACCAATAATACTTTCTTGAATAATGGAGGCTCCTGGTTCTAATTCGAGGGCAGCCATTTTAGCGCACGTTCCAGTTCCACAAGGTGAGCGATCGATTTGTCCGTCTCCAAATACAACTACATTTTTATAATGATTATCACTAATCTTATTCGTAATTTCGATTAAATCCACCGTTCGGATGTTCGGAATAGTAGGATGCTCAATATGGATATGCTCATTGATATAATCTCTGGCTTCGGTAGCAAGCTCTAATATTCTTTGTTTATCCGATAGGTCAATATTGACCCCTATATCAGAGGAATTGATTATCCCAAAAAAACTTCCTCCAAATGCAATATCTACGGATACATCACCTATGTCATTTAACTTGATAGATAATCCTTTATGTAAGATAAACGCAGGGACATTCGTAAATTCGATACTCTCCACCTGATCTCCCTTAAAATACGCTCTGCATTCTATAACTCCAGAAGGCGTATCTACATAGATAAGCTCTTTTTTAGGAATAATCCCTTTAGTTAAACACATCGTAACGGTGCCTATAGTACCATGACCACACATGTTCAAATAGGAGCCACTGTCCATGAAAATTATTCCTATATCACATTTTGCATTACATGGTTCAGTTAAAATGGATCCAAACATATCTTTATGCCCTCTTGGCTCGTTCATCAATAGCTTACGAAGATGGTCGTAATTTTCTTTGACATATTCCTTTTTCTCCATCATCGTCTCTCCAACAATATCTGGAAAACCGTTGATAACTATACGTGTTGCCTCTCCCATCGTATGTGTATCGATTGTTTCTAAACTTAAAATATACTGATCCATACTTGTCCTCACTTTCTATTAATTTCTTCTTTAACTTAAAACATATAATATTTAATATGTTTTGAAAAGTATATTGCATTCATATAATTTTATTTTTTTATTATTTTCTAATAATAAACCCCGTCATACAGGGATTTACGCAAAAATAAATTTATATTAAAAAAATATAAATTTATCACAATATTAAAATATATGTTATAATGCTTGAGAAATTGATTGATGAACATGAGGGAGAGATATTAGATGGCATTACGTGACTTTTTTATCGCTTTATCTGAAAACCGTACACTCAACAGTGCAGCTCAAAAATATGGTTTAAAAATGGGTGCACAAAGTGTTGTTGCAGGAACTAATATTCAAGAAACGATTGAGAGCATTAAAGAACTAAACCAACAGGGAATCTCCTGTACGGTTGATAATTTAGGTGAGTTCGTGTTCGAAAAATCAGAGGCTACTGCTGCTAAGAAGCAAATCTTAGAGGTTATTACAGCAATACATGAACATGGTGTGGATGCACATATCTCTTTAAAACCTTCACAGCTAGGACTAGATATAGATCGCGATTTTTGTTATGAAAATCTAAAAGAAATCGTTGCCTTGGCGGATGAATACGATATTTTCGTTAACTTCGATATGGAAGACTATGGCCGTTTGTATCCTTCCTTTGAGCTAATGGAGGAACTAAGTGAACAGCACGACAACATCGGCACAGTAATTCAAGCCTACTTCCATGAATCAGTTGAAAATATTGAGAAATATAAAAACTATCGTTTAAGAATCGTTAAAGGTGCTTATAAAGAGCCAGCTAACATCGCATATCAGGATAAAGCAGAGATTGATCGCAAGTTTATCCAATTGATCGAGTATCATTTGCTAAACGGCAAGTTCACCTCCATTGCGACACACGACCATAACGTGATTGATCATGTGAAGCAATTTGTTAAAATCAATGATATCCCTAACGATAAATTCGAATTCCAAATGCTTTACGGCTTCCGCAAGGACATGCAGCTTCAACTAGCAAAAGAAGGATACAACTTCTGTACATATGTACCTTTTGGTAGTGACTGGTATGGATATTTCATGCGCCGTCTAGCAGAACGCCCACAAAACTTAGCACTTGTCACCAAACAAGTATTCAATAAAAAAACAAACACCGTTATTGGACTAGCAGCAGCTGCATTCCTAGCTGGTCGCTTAACAAAACGTAAATAATAAAAACCTGGACCTCCTTTATAGGGGTCCAGGTTTTTTAATTGTAGGATAGGGTGGATTGTTGTGAAGTTAGCTTTGACCAGTGAGCGGTTTTGGGATTGTCGTAATCTTCGGGGCGATTGTCGTAAACTTGAGCTTGATTGTAGTAATCCCGGCTCTCATTGTCGTAAATATAATTTAGACCGGTGAGCAGTTTTAGGATTGTCGTAATCTTCGGGGCTATTGTCGTAAACTTGAGCTTGATTGTAGTAATCCGGGAGCTCATTGTCGTAAACATAACTTTGACCGGTGAGCGGTTTTGGGATTGTCGTAATCTTCGGGGCGATTATCGTAAACTTGAGCTTGATTGTAGTAATCCAGGTGCTCATTGTCGTAAAAGTCGCTTTGACCGGTGAGCAGTTTTAGGGATTGTCGTAATCTTCGGGGCGATTGTCGTAAACCTGAGCTTGATTGTAGTAATCCGGATACTAATTGTTGTAAAAGTGCTTTGACCGGTGAGCCGGTTTTGGGATTGTCGTAATCTAAGCAGTGATTGTCGTCAACCACCTAAAATCAGATGTTAAACTTGGCCAACTCGAACTACCCATGCAAATTCATTGATGTGCGAAAATTTCCAGTAACTAAAAGACTGGACCCCCTGTTTGAAGGGGTCCAGTCTTTTAATATGGCTTATGAAGCTTTCGGAAGAGCTAAAGAACCTGCTTCTCCCCATATTAACTCCACCCATTCAGGATGATCGATAAATGGATTGCGATTCCCTTGCCATTCCTGGATAACATTGTTTCGGTTAAGTTCAAATTCGTCTACAGGATCTTGTTCATGCCACTCTAGTAAAACAGAAAGCTTGCCATGAAAAGGAGCTGAGCCATTGTTTAGTTTTTCATTTAGCTCTAAATCTACTCGATCTCCTGCTTCATACCGTGTAGCCATATAAAAAAGAATACGAGCAACGTCACCCTTTACTCTATCTGGTGGCTCAAAGGAATTTTTCGTCTTATAGCAGCCATCACAGCCGCTAACTGGCGACCCGCCATTATCAAAGTCTAGGTTCCCTCTAGCACTATTCACTTGAACGTCCGTGGGACGGAGGTGATGGATGTCTGTTCCAGGACCTTTACTTGTACCAAAATCTCCATGAGACTTAGCCCACGTATGCTCGCGGTTCCACTGTCCTACATTTCCTCCGTTGGCAGTTTTAGAGCGGGATTTCCCGGAATAAAACAAGATCACATTATTTTTATTTTTCGGGTCCTCATCCGTTTCTTTCAATGCATCCCATACTTGACTATAAGATAATTCGGTATGGTCATCGATAATTTCATGAAGGGCAGCTTTTAGCGCAGCACCTTCTTTACCAAGAGCATCCTTATAATAATTATCTGTCGGCGAGCCTGCTGCTGAGACAACTACACTGAATTGCGTAGTTACTTCTTTCTCACCGTCTGATCCAGTAACTCCTACAATGTACGTACCCGCTTCCAGATCAACAGTTAATACTGACCCTTTGATCGTTCCTAATGTGGAAGTAAACGTCAGCTCATCCTCATCTGGATCAGAGAAGTAATCCATCAAATTAATGGACTTTGATTGTCCTACCTTCAGGTTCATAGCAGGTATAGTGGAAGCGATTGGTGCTCGGTTTTCTCCAGGTAAGGAAGGAACCACAATGGGTTCCCCTTTTGAATTGGTAATCTTGATAGAATCTCTTGTTGCGCCGTTAATAAAATCAAATTCTTGAATATTTTCAGCGCCTCTTATTTCCTTAATATTTGTACCATCTACAATGACCTTAAGCACGTTTGTACCTTTGAAGTCTGTGATTGCTCCATCCTTTGCCGGGACAAGGGTAACAGCATGCTCTGCAAAGGCTTCTCCTTTAAATTCTGCGTAAGCACCGGTAAAGAATATACCTTCTGTTATTTCAGATTGAGCATCCAATTCGATGGAAACGCTTGGTTTAGTAATAGTTACTCTGTTTGATTGAATATTTTTCAGGTTATAGTGCTTTTCTGCGACTATTGGTGTAACTTCATCCTCTGCAAGCAGATCAATTTGAACCATCACAGGATCATGGTCAGAAGCACGTCCTGCCATATCTGTGAAGTCAGCATTGATATGAAGTACATCAATTTTAGTTTTGTTGGCTAGGTTATTCGTAACTAAAATATGATCTAATACTTGTGAATTTCCTTGGTATAAATATGTGTATCTATCCGAAGCTTCCACTTTGTTGATCATATTCTTCATTAATTGACCTTCATGGATTTTTAACGATTGGGAGAATTGATAGTCGTTAAAGTCTCCTAATGAAACGATATTAGCTTCTGGATTTTTCGTGTGAACATCTTTTATAAATCCATAAACTATGTTTGCAATCTGATGACGCTGCGCTTCACTTGTATAAACTGGTGGCTGAATAGCTCCAAACAAAGGAGTATCTCCAGATTTAGAATTCCAGTGATTCGCAATTACGATTACATTCTCACCTTGGAAGTCAAATTGAGCTGCCAAAGGCTTACGACTGCTATTAAATGCACTATTGGTTGGGTCAATACGACCTGGATTATGCGTTAGC
Organism: uncultured Psychrobacillus sp.; assembly: GCF_938022135.1. NCBI lineage: Bacteria > Bacillati > Bacillota > Bacilli > Caryophanales > Bacillaceae > Psychrobacillus > uncultured Psychrobacillus sp. Next base: position 36,220 of record NZ_CALIED010000041.1, on the reverse strand, counting down.
TTACCATTTTCGTAGCCAACTTTAGTGGTAGCTCCACCTACTGGCATCCCTTGTGTTAACGATACACGCTCTGGGTTGTAAAGAAACCCAACACGAATATTAGCATTAGGTGCTCCACCATCTGCATTGTTAACAGGATCGATATTTACATACTCATAATCCACACCACCAGCAGCCTTAATCGCTGTTATCAAGCGCTCGTAGCTTTGGTTTGCTTTAGAATCTCCTGTAGATTCTCCATTATTATCTTGAACCTCTGTTACTCCAACGATATCGGGACTTTGCATATCGTTAGCGATGGCTCTAGCTAGCTTTCTAGCTTTGTCATCTGAAGTAGACGATTTGTTGTTAGAGAAATTCTCTAAATTGTAGGAAGCAATTGTCAGTTTATCCTCTGCTTTTACAATTGTAGTTTTCTCTGGAGAAGCAGTACCTTTTGTGTGTGTTGCTTGCATTTCATTTAGAGAAACATAAATTTTAAAGTTTTGATAAGAGTAACCTACGACTCCAACAATTGGACCCGTAAACTTGTCACCTGTAGCAACCTCGAAGTTTCGTGCTGCCCCATTTGGCTCCAATCGGAATTGAATACGATTCGGATTTTGATTACCTTCCTCAAAAAGCAATCCTCCGTGAAGTGAGTTGGTTGGTGCATTTTCTAAAACAGTGATTAAATCTCCATGCTCCTGAGGTGATACCGCCTTAACGTTACCAACCTGTACGCGCATGCCTTCTATACTTTCCCAAAAATCAATTGCATCGATAGTTGGATTAAAGACTTGTAAATTATCGCTATCTATTGCTTGTAAATTCATCTTTGACTCATCGATGATAATTGGCTTTGGTAAAGATACATTGCTCTTCACTACAGTAACTTTTCCACCCTGGTCATTTCGTACATTAATTTGAGTTGTTTTCAAGTCTGTTTGGTTAGCATCGGAATATCCATCATATGCATACTCACTAACTTTCCCAGTAACCTCTACTAAATCTCCAACTTTAACTGGCCAAGCCTTAGTTCCGCTGTATAGTAGGATTGCTTCTGAAGTATTGGAATTGTCATCAACAAACTCATCTGGAGTTTGAATCGTATAGTAAGTTGCCCCGTTTAGAACAAATGAATAAGTGACAATCCCTTGGATTCCTTCCACCGTTTTATCTGCAAAAGGTGTATTATGTCCTTCTCCTTGTATATCGTGGATTTGTAGACTGTCTGTAATGATGTATTCAAAGGTTTTTATTTCAGAAATTCCATCAGCCGTCACCGCTATCGCCTTAACTGTTGTATTCGTTTGAATATCGAATGGAGACGTGTATTTTGTGCTTTCCACAGTAGGGTTTGTACCATCTATTGTGTAATAAATTTCAGCACCAGATGTCGTAGTAGAAAGAGTGACCGTAGTCCCCCCTACATATGTCCCGCTTCCAGGAGTAGCAACTACCGGCTGTAAAATCGTGCTATCCTCTACGATATCTGACGCAAATCGCGGAATAATTTGATAGTCATTATCAAATTGTTGGACGATTCCTGTAATAGATTCATAGACATTACCAACCTTTAAATTCAATGTGCCATTTTCATCTCGCACAATAAAGCTCGTTGTTCCGTCAGTAGCCGTAAAGTTGTTATTAGTGTTGTCTGCAGTGATTGTAATGTCCTTAGCTTGAACTAGAAGTGATTCATTCGCTTCATTCACTTCTGCCCCTGTTACAACCTTAGGAGCTGGAGCACCTACCTGTTCTTGCTTTTTAACAAGAGTAGCATTGTCCAATTGTAAAAGCCCTCGGTATTCCGCTAGCTTACCTGTTACAATGACTTCATCGCCAACCGTTGCTGAAAGACTAGAAGGTCGAACCGCAATCCCCGCCGTCCCATCCTGTACAGAAATGCTGTTTTTCAGGTTAGCAGTTACGATTGCCTTAATAGTTACTGTGTCTCCTATTTTTCCTGATCGAGCTTCAGCAACTGTAATATATGTTGGTTCCTCTGGCTCTTCTGGATCAGGTTCCCCAGGAGCTGTTCCACCCATTGTATGAGTGCCTAAATAGTCGAAAGTGTCTATTGGATACGAGTCCCATTGAACAGTGGCATCATATACATCATTAGGATTTGAATCTCCCGAAAGAATAGACGCCTTCTTCACTAGCGTGACATTTTCTCCCCATTTTGTTGTGCTTCCTAGTTGACCAAAGGAATCGACAACCTCCGTAGATTTTTTTAACAGAAGAACATCGTCTCCGTTAAAGGCAGTCACAGTACCATTTTGCAAATCCCCTTTGTCTTTAAGGGCTGCATTCGCTTGATTATGATAAATTACGTAAGTTTTACCGTTAGCCAAACTACCGGTCAATTTTAAAGTAGCTGGGCCAGCTGTTTTACCATTCGCATAAAGCTCTAACGAATAATTAGAAAGATCTAAGTCAGAGCCAGTCCCATTATAGAGCTCGATTGCCTTGTTATTGGCATTTCCCTCCACATATTCCGATATGATTAAATCCGTGGCATTAGTAGCCGCAACTGCCTTAGAAGGTAACGCTGGTAAAACTAGTCCAGCCATAAGTGTTGCAGACAAAAGCACATTTAAATGCTTTTTCCAGTTCCTTTTTATCATCTCTATATTTCTCCTTTTAGTTAGGGATTTTAGTATTAATAAAAGCTATAGAATGATATTTCCTAAGACCGTTATTCCGTCTAAGGTGTAGCTATCACTATCTAACTCTGAAAAGTCTGCATCGCCCTCAACTGTAATATTGAAGAAGGATACACTTCCTGATGGGCTACCAACTAATGTTAGATTTCCTTTTATTACTGCATGTTCAAGCTTACTTATATCTGATAATGATACGGTTACATCGCCTTTATATACTTTAGGCTCCTCTTTAGTTCCTGAGAAGTCATCAGCAGGGATATTTCCGCCAGGAATTTCAGTGTCACCTTGGCCAGCAACATTCACAATTCGTCCTTCTACTTGAGGATCTACAGTTTTAAGCGCTGCGATATGCTCTCGTAGGTTTTCCCAATCAGAGAGACCTAAATCAGTTACTCTGCCTTGTTCATACGCTTTTTTAAGAACATCGTAGCCGTCTCCACCCTTAGCGGTGAACGCGTTTGTCGCAATCATATACTCTTGTTCGTTTTCTAGTGGAACATACTTACCTGCAGCATCCTTATATTGAATAGAAACTACTCGTTGCCCAACTGGTTTGGTAGAATCATAGACAACCTTTGCTCCTGATACATGAAGGAAACCACCATTTTCCTTTGGAGACTCTTTAAAGCTAATCTCAAATGCAGCTTTTATCTCTGCACCTGAAAGCTTCATAGTTGCTAAGGTGTTACCAAATGGAAGCACGGAAATAACCTCTCCGACTGTGATCGGTCCCTGATTAATAGCAGCTCGGATACCTCCTCCATTTTGGAATGCCATAATTACATCTTTGTTATACACTCTTGCCTTATTTAACATGCCATCTGTTATTAAATTACCAAGTGGAGTTTCATTGCTTCGAACACTTGCTGGGTTATCTGCAGTAGACCGTGGATTTTCTAACGCTTTAACAGCAGTTGCTCCCGTTTCCATCTCTTTTATTTCTTTAATTTTATTTGAGTATTTTTCTAACATTTTTTTTGCTTCTGCATCTTCAGTTTTTTCATTTACACTGATTAGCTTTCCAGCATTCTTTACAACTTTTCCGTTCTTATCAAACTCGACATCCAAAGTACCTAAAAACTCACTATACTGATAGGCTTGTACAATGACCGTAGGATCCTTTGCTTTACCGTTTTTGTCTTTATTAACCACTACTGGAGCCTCTAGTTTGGTATGGCTATGTCCCCCAACTATAATATCAATTCCAGAAACTCTAGCAGCTAGCTCTAAGTCGTTGTCATATGCAGGATTATCGTCATACCCTAGATGAGTGACAGCAATAACCTTGTTGACGCCTTGCTTTTTAAACTCTGCTACCATTGTCTCTGCAGCTTTAATATAATCTGTAAAAGCTACTTTTTCAGGACTAGATATATCTTTTGTTTCCTGTGTCGTTAAACCAAACAATCCAATTTTTTGGCCATTTACTACTTTGATAATTCCGCTGTATATTTGACCGTCTTTCGCACTGCTTGTTACTTTAACATTAAATAATCCTTGAAGATCTACGTCCTCCGAAAAGTCGACATTGGAGCTTACAATAGGGAATTTAGATTTCTTGATAAATTCTGCTAAAGCTTTATGCCCTTCCGAGCTCGAGCCTAAGTCAAACTCATGATTCCCAAGGGTCATGACATCATACTTCATCAGGTTCATAAATTCCAAATCAGCTTGTCCTTGAAATTCATTAAAATATAAAGTTCCAGAGAATACATCTCCAGCGTCAATTAGAAGGGCTGATGGCTTTTCCTTACGAAAATCTTTTACAGCTGTCACGCGCTTTGCCACATTATCTAATTGAGCATGTGTATCGTTTGTATGCATGATAGATAATTTGAAATTTGTATCGGGAGTACCTCCGCCGCCGCCGTTACCTGGTGATGGTGGTGGGTTTGGTATAGAAGGTGGTGTTGGAACAGGTGTAGGCATTGGTGTCGGAATAATAATATCCATTCCTGCTTTTTTAGATACCTCCGTCACCTTGTCGATAAGCTCCTTCACCATAGGTAAAGCGCTAGGAGAAGGTAAACGAATAACTAATGGTTTAATAGATTCTAATATCTTAATGGCTTCTGCCTTTTTACCTGCTGCAAGTAGCTTATCCGCTTCCTTCACTTTCATATAAATAGTGACAGGTATCATTAACTGATCGCGTTTTTGATTTGCAGGCTCCTTATATTGATCTAGTAATAGATCTCTAGCTGCTTTACCAGAAAAACGGTATAGGATAACGGTTCTATTTTTTAGCTGAACAGAAAGCTTGTGATAAAGTGATTCAACCTTTTCCCAATCCTTTGCACTCTCTGCCTTTTTCATATCAGCCATTATAGGATTTAAATACTTGTCCGCGTAATTATAAGCATCAATATAAGGTATGATCCCCTTAGTAACACGCTCCTCGTATAAAGCATCTAAATCTCTCAACATAGCATTCTTGTTTGAAGCGTTCGATTTTTGTATAGCACTTCTTGCCTTTTGATAGTTCTTCTTCGCCAAATTTAATGCCGGATATAATTCTGCGCTAGTAGCAACCTGACCGTTCTGAGCAGGAACTACATAAGCATATGCAGCCTCCTTCATGTCTTTTCTTGCCTGATCCACCATCGATTGAAGTGAACTATTAGCATAACCTGTATTGCTTGAAACTAGCAGAGAAGTTGTGAGTACTGCTGCCATGACAGATTTCTTCATCTTGTTGTTCATGATTTCCCTCCATATTTTTAATATATAACGCCTTAATATCCTGACATTAATTAGCAAATTTAGAACTAATATTAATGTCAATTATTACCATAACATGGCGAATCATTAAATACAATTAGGAAAATATTAAATATTTGTAATACTCTAATTTACATATATAGACTAGTTAGATGGCTGAAGTAATTTGCGATTCGTAGCGTTCCTCGGTTACAAATCTTCACTAAAAACATTTAGTTATAAAGGGAAACTTTAAATAGAATATACAACTAAAATGTTATTTTCATATGCAAGTTTCGTGAGTTTAGTTGATGAATTACTTCTGACACAGGGACACACAACTGTAGAGAATTGTGTCTGACACAGGGACACACAACACACAAAAAAAGCTGTCTGTCAGGCACAAAAACACCTAACAAAACAGCCCTTCATATTTTAACTCTTCCACGAAAATTTCCAAGCTCTACCTGGAACCTTACACAAGCCAACTATGAGTATGAACGATAAAATCCCGGCCACTAACGAAAGTGTCATATAGCTAGTTTGAGCCGCAATCACACCCGACAAGCCGCCACCCGAAACACCAGCGAGCGCCACCCATACGTCAATCGACCCTTGTCTCTTTGCCCGAGTAGTAGGTACGGTAGAATCTACAATCAAAGCAGTACTGCTGATCAAACCGAAATTCCAGCCTAGCCCAAGTAAAGCAAGCGCCACAATAAGCATTCCTAAAGAGTCACCTGGTGCAAATGCCGCCACTAACCCTGCAGCCAGCAGTGTAAATCCAGAAGCTACCGCAATCGCCACTCGACCAAAACGATCGACTAATATTCCAGTAACAAGTGAGGGTAAATACATCGCAGCCACATGAAAGCCAATGACAAGTCCGACTGCGTTCAAGTCATGTCCATGATTCCTCATGTGCACGGGAGTCATTGTCATAATGGAAACCATCACGACCTGAGTGATGACCATAACGGCAGCCCCGATGAAAATACCTCTCCTATCCTCTACTTCCTCTTCCACACTTGAAGTATCCTGTTCCACCTGCTTATTAATAGCAGTCGATATCACTAACGGATCTGGTCGCAATAAAACCCAAAGAATTGTTCCAGCCAATAAATAGGCAGCTGCCGCCAATATAAATGGCCCAGCAAGAGATGGAACCCCGATAGACTCAGCAAACCTTCCCATAACCCCTACTAAATTTGGACCCGCAAACGCCCCTAATGTGGTCGATACCATCGCAATACTAATAGCCGTACCACGCTGCTTGGCAGTGGCTAAATCTGTCCCGGCATATCTTGCCTGCAAGTTTGTCGCTGATCCTGCACCATATATTAACAAGGAGGCAAACAGTAAGATAATACTGTCAGTCATAGCAGCAGCAACTACCCCAATGGCACCAATACCACCGACGATAAATCCGCCGGACAAGCCGTACCTCCTACCATAACGCTGTGACATCCTACCAACCATTAACGCCGCTCCTGCTGACCCTAACGTGAACAGGGCAGTAGGTATACCTGCATAGCTATCTGTCCCTAGCATATCCTGAGCAATCAAAGCCCCGACTGTTATTCCAGCTGCCAATCCTGCTCCTCCAAAAACCTGTGACAAAACGACTATCCACAATGTTCTTTTATATAGTCGCTGGATTTCTTCTGGAGAATCTATGTATCTCTGAATATCAATTTTTCCCTGTGAAATAAAAGCCACCCCCAAATCTATGCTTTTGAACTCCTCCGCAAACCCTTTAGCCAACTATATATTATGATTCCAACAAATGCGCCAGTACTATCGATCAATACATCCTTCACCTGCGCTCCCCGACCAGGGACAAACAGCTGATGAAGCTCATCACTAATCGCATAAACAATGCAAATAGCTAAAGCAAATACGATACTTTTCTTACCTTGAATCTCACTTAACCGGAACGCTCGGACAACCAATATTCCCAATACAAAATAAATAAGAAAATGTGCATTCTTTCGTACGAAATGATGTAAATGATCAACAAATAAATCCGACTCCGGAGCAACAGCTTCTACCACTGATAAAATTACCTCTGTTACCCCTGTACTTAATTCCTTTGAATCATCAGCTGGCTGACTGGAGAAAAAGAAGATTAACCCCATCCATAAAACCACTGCTAAATACGACCAAATTTTCGACATATAACCTCACCTTTAAAGCTTTTCTTATCAAAAAAGCAACTAAAGCTATAGCTCCAGCTGCTATTAAACATTACATATTTTTATAAACGCCTGTCCGAAGCAAGGCTTGCTTTAACGAACTGAATGTAGAAATCTTACCGAAGTCTAGTCCTAGCTGGACAGAGGTATGTGCCACCTCTGGGCGAATACCCGAAATATATGGACGAATTCCTAGTAAGCTTAAAACCTCCATAAACTTATACAGCTCATTGGCAACCATTGTATCTATTATAGAAACTCCGGAAATATCAATAAACAGCTTGTCTAACCCAAGCTCTATACACTTTTGTGGAATCTCATCACTTAGAGATTTTGCGCGATATGTATCCACGTCCCCAACGATTGGCAAGACACCAACCTTTTCTAGTATAGGTATGATAGGACTGCTCAATTCACGTATTAGCATTTGTTGAGCATTAAGCCGAGTCGTAAACAGATAATAATAGCGTTTAGAGAATTCAAAGATTAATCGGTCAAAGGATTGATTATAAATGGCGCTCCACTTTAAAACATCTTTAGTTGTAATATCTCCTGCTTGACCTTGAACAAAACGTTCTACATAGCTCCAAATAATCTCTCTCGTCTTGTTAAGTGCCTCGATCACATTATGAATTGCTATATTATTTTCTACTCTATTTTTTGCGACTGTTTCAGCCCATGTCTCTAATAGCTCGGAAAATGTTTTCTCATCCAATAAGGAAGTGGCAACTGTCCTAATCGTCAATGCATTCTGTTCCTTCAACAGTTCATCTATTGAAGGGTTAGGATTATTTGAATAAAAAGGATCAGTAAAATTTCTTTTTTCCACTAGCCACTGCTGGGAAATATGTGGAGAATTTTCAATCAAATAATTGTAAAGTTGTTCATTAATTGAAGACAAGTGATCTCCTTCTTTCTTTCTAAACAATAGTAACTCTATTATAAATGTTTCAGTAAGAAAAAGGTATTTTATTCTATTTTTAATTAAAAAAAGCAACCGAAGTGAAACTCCGGCTGCTAAAATATATTTATTTTGAAAATCTTCCTGCAAAGTCCATTGTGCTACATTTTTCCAATGGAAGTTTAACACTTTTACCTTCTGCAGCTGATTTATAAATAGCTAATACTAGCTCAAGTGCATTTCTACCGTCCACTGCTGTTACATAAGGATCTCTGTCATTTTTAATCGCTTCGATCACATCTGTATATAGTGGGTTGTGTCCAAATCCATAAACAGATGGTGGATTTTCGTAATATTTAGCTTTTACTTCTTCTGAGTTATCTTTGTCATCAGCGAACATCCACTCTTCAATGATGTTAACAGACTTACCACCGATTTTAACGGTACCTTCTTCACCAAACACATAAAGTGTTTCTTCTAGGTTTTTAGGGAAGATATTCGTTGTACCTTCGATAATTCCGTAGCTGCCATTTTTAAAGCGAACTAGCGCCATACCAAGGTCTTCCGCCTCGATGAAGCCGTGCATTAGATTGTCCGTCATACCAACAACCTCTACGATTTCGTCGCCCATCATCCAACGTAACAAGTCAATATTATGTATACATTGGTTCATCAACGCACCGCCATCTTGCTCCCAAGTTCCGCGCCATGGTGCTTGTGTATAGTAATCTTCCCCACGGTTCCAACGGATATGAGCAGTACCGTGAAGTAATCGACCAAAGCGACCTTCTTCAACAGCTTCTCTCATTTTTTGAACAGACTTGTTAAAGCGGTTTTGGTGACAAGCACTTACTTTAACGTTTTTCTCTTTAGCTAAAGCAATGATTTGATCTGCTTCCTCTAAAGATAATGCGATTGGCTTCTCGATAATTAGATTGCTGCCATGCTCGATACAATCTAAAGCGATTTGTGCATGCTTTCCGCTTTCCGTACAAATCCCGATTAGCTCAGGAGATTCCTGTTGAAGCATTTCCTTGTAATCCGTATATTTCTTCACTGTTTCTGGAAGCTCGAACATGGAAATTGTTGCATCCATTTTGCTCTCGTCCACATCACATAACGCCACAATATTTAAATTATTTTCTATAGCTGCAGCAACATGATTAGGAGAGATTCGTCCACACCCGATAATTGCATATTTTAAACTCACTTACGTGTTCCTCCTTTGGAATATCCAAAATCTATATGCTCTTATGTTATCCAAACACTTAAAGTTATACTCTTAGTGAATATCCTCACATAAAGCCTACACTATTATATCATATTCCAATCTATAGTTTTATCAACTAAAAGTTAAACTCTTTAGTTACTTCATTTTGGTAATAAAACCTGCTATGTATGTAAGTAAAATTTTTTATAAATTCTAAATAAAGCAAAATTGATTTTCGCTCTAGTCGGACGCTTTCCGTGGGGTGAGCGATAAGCCATCACCCGTCGCTAACGCGCGCGGTTGTGATGTCTTATCTGTCTCACTCATCCCACTGGAGTCGCCGCCTGCCGCTCCAATCAATACATAGAAAATATTTATATTTAATAGGTCATGATATTCATTTACTAAGTAAAATACACGATAGAATGCTATTAGGTAGAGAGTCTATAAGGGAATCTCTCTATTTCTTAGTTCGACATGCACTTCATTTTCGCAGTATTCTATCAATTCTTTTAAATTAGCTAAAAATTTATTATGGTATTTTTCACCTGTCTCTTTTGATGAACCGGTTGCATCCCCCATTAGACCAAAACCATTAGTTGCTTCCTTATAAGTAAATACATCACTAGAGCTCAATACTCGGTCTCCCTCTATAAACGGGTCATGTTGAAGATACCGATGCTTATTAGGTATATTACTTCTTACTTCTTCTGGATCACAAAGCTCAGGATATAAATAAAACATATGAGAACTTTCCATCTCTTCTGCATGTCCAATTCCGCCAGGAGCAGAAAGTCTTAGTTCTTTACCTTTTTCAAAGTTAAAGTAAAATGGATCCACAATTGGAAGAAAAGCTCCTGTCTTGTTTCTTAGTCTAGTAGTAGCAATTTTAATGGGAGGTAGATTAGCTTCCCTGTGTCCATTAATAATGATAATTTTTTCGAATCCATGATAAATTAAACTTTGACATATATCCTCGACAAGTGCAGTCAATGTTTCTGGACGCAATGTAATCGTTCCTGGATAGGCCATGTGATGAGGTGCCCAACCAAACCAAGACTGAGGAACCACTAGTGTGTTAGTTAATCTCCCTGCATCCTCCGCAACTTTTTCAGCTACAAAAGAATCTGTTCCCATAGGCAAATGGGTTGAATGTTGCTCTACACTCCCAAATGGTACGATAATTGTCTTTTTTACTTTTAAGTATTCCTCTACATCTTTCCATTTGTTTTCATGTAACCATATACTTTTCATTACTTTCCAACCCCCTTATAATATTTAAGCCTCTTTGGTCATCTCTTTCATATCCTCCTCACTTAAGTAATCCCAGCGCTTATGAGCATATAAGTAGTACCAAAGAGTGAGTAAAATTACCCAAGTAATACCTATAATTAAAGAGATGGCAGACAGGTACGTAATAATCCAAATAGATCCAATAGTAGCAACGATAGCAAGGACAGGAATGTTTTTAATATTAAAGGGATATCTAAAACCTGCCTTTAATTCTGGTCTTGTCACCCTCACCACGATTAAAGCAATATTCATAATAGCCATCATAAACCAATTAGCAAAAACAGCAGCACTCACAAGCAAACTAATAGCATCCGCATATCCCATCGTAGCCGTAAAAGTAGTTCCTAGTGCAATAATTCCTGTAAAGACTATAGCGATGCTAGGTGCACCAGTTTTTTTATTTACTCTACCAAAAATGGCAGGCACAGCATTTTCTCTTGCCGCAGAATAGAGCATTCTAGAAGATCCTAAAATGCAACCAATTGTCGAGGTTCCTGTCGCAGTTAAAGCTGCAATAGCAATTAGAACCGCTCCAATTCCCGGTAAAATATTTTCCATTACCAATGATAACGGAGCTGAGGAGGAAGCCAAATCAATCGGTGAAGTTGATGCTACTACTCCATAACCTGTCAATATGTAAAGTATTACTACAGTAACCAAAGCAGTTATTTGAGCTAGCGGAAGATTTCTACGTGGATTTTTTGCTTCTTCGCCTAAAGTTAAGACAGCTTCTACCTGCATTTGTCCAAAAGCAATTAGTGCTGTTGCAGCGAACACACCTGTCCATCCATTTGGTAGAAACTCAGAATATTCAAAGGGACCAACAGGGTTTACAAATAACGCAATCATTGCGATAGCAAACAACGCTACCACCTGTATTATAGAAAATACAGTATTAATTTTCCCCGTAGCTTGTATTCCTGCAAGAAGAAGTAATGTGATGACAACAGAGAGTATTGGAGCAACGATGGTTGGCGATATATTAGGAAAAATATAAGTGAAGTAACCGGCAAAGCCTAAGTTAACTGCACCTGCAGCAAAAGCAAAAGAAATAAAATAAAGTCCGGAACACCAAAGTGCGACTAGTTTACCTAAAGTTTTTGATATAGGAGCAAAAGCAAATTTTGCGTAAGCATAAGAGGCACCTTGATATGGCCAAATAGATGCCATCTCTGCATAACTCATTGTAGATAGGATAGCAACAATACCAGCAATAATAAAAGCTACAAACAGAGCAGGTCCGGCTTGTGAAACCGCTGGTCCTATTACAGTAAAAATGCCTCCGCCTATTAATGCCCCTACTCCTACACTCCAAAGATCCACAAAACCAAGTCCTCTTTTTAATCCTGTTGACCCTGCTTTTTTAATCGACATTTCTGGTACGGTATTATTCGTCATTACAATCCCCCATTCCATATAGTGAACTTTGAATTCCATTATATCATTTTCCATTTAAAATTAAATAGAAAATTTTAATTTTTCAGATAAAAAGAGAGTCTAGCATTTTAGACTCTCCCTTTATTGCGTTTATATTATCTTTTGTGCGATTTGAAAAGCTGCTTCTTTAAGTAAATCTATATACCGAGATAGATTCTTATCAAAATCAGATTCTATCCCTATTACACTTAATGATGCAATTACATCATTTGTTAAGTTGTTAAAAATAGGAACGGCTATTGCGATGGTCCCTTCAAATAGTTCTCCCTTGCTAATACTATAACCATTTTCCCTTATTTCCTTTAAAAGTTCCTGAATATGAAGAGGGTTAGTTGGGGTTGTTTTGGTAATGCTTTTATATTCAAATTTTTCTAGTAAATATCCCTGTTCCTTCTCGTCCATATACGCTAACAATACTCTTGGACAAGCTGCAACATAAAGGGGAGCCTTCTTGCCTACGTTAGGATATAGCCGTATAGGACGCCAGGATTCAAACTGCTCAATATATATTGCCTCTTCCTTTTCACGTACTGCCAATTGAACAGTGAGGTTCGTTTCATTTCTAATGTAAACCATCTGTTCCCGAGAAAGCGTCCGTATATCAATCGTATTTTTAACAAGCTGTCCTTTCTCTAAGAATGCATAACCTAAAGAGTAGTGAGATTTACCATTTACAATTTCTTTTTTTACATAACCATAATCCTCTAATTGTGTCAGAGTTCTAAAAACAGTAGTTTTAGGCAATTGTATCTTTTGCATAATATCTTCTAAAGTTAATAACGGACTTTTTGTAGTAAAGCAGTCTAACATTTCTAGTGCTTTTTGAATACTAGATTGTACTCTATTATTAGACAATCAACATTCTCCTTTCGATCCTGAATAAATCTTGTGAGCTTTATAGAAAACACCTTAATAATGGTTTCGACAAATTCCATATATTTACCTGTATTTTAATCTATAATTTTCAATCAATATAATAGCTATACAGGCAATTAGATACAAAAAAACCGATAGAGGAAGCGGTAAGCTTCTTTTATCGGTTTAAATGTTAGTTAAAATCATACATCCTACCTTTAATCAGATAAGCCGTACTTTCTGCTATGTTGGTGATGTGGTCGGCTGTGCGTTCTAAGAAACGGTTGATGAATAGGAGCTGGACTAGCTGGGCTGTGTCCTCGGGATGCTCACTTAAATATTGAATGAGATTTTGGTAATTAGCTCTACTGTTCGCATCGACTAGGTCATCCAGGTCGGCTACTTCCTTTGCCAGGGCTATGTCTTCCTCTATAAACGACTTCAACGATTTTTGTAGCATCGTAATGGATACCGTCTTCATCGGCTCAAGCTTTGTCATGTGTAACAGGGATGGCCGCTCTCCAATTTTAATAGTTGCCTTGGAGATGTTAACCGCAAAGTCAGCGATGCGCTCGATGTCGCTTGATATTTTCAGCACGCCAATGATTCGGCGTAAGTCACGAGCAAGTGGCTGCTCCTTGGAGATAAACCAAATAGCCATTTGGTTAATTTCCTTTTCCATGTCATCGATCGTATTGTCTTTTTCAATTGTTTTTAAAGCAAGCTCGATGTCCTGCGTTTCTAATGCTTGATAGGAGCATTCTAGCTGCTCCTCTGTAATTCTTACCATTTCAGCTAGCTTATTTTCTAGCTCCTGCATATTATTTTCAAAGTTTTCGCGTATCATTTTCCGTCTCCCATCTAATTATCCGAAACGACCAGTAATATAATCTTCTGTTCGAGAGTCACTTGGTGTTGAAAAGATAATGTCTGTTTGATCGTACTCGATGACTTCCCCATTTAAGAAAAATGCTGTTTTATCAGAGATTCTAGCTGCCTGCTGCATATTATGTGTCACAATCACAATCGTGTAATCTTTTTTCATTTGCGTGATAAGCTCTTCTACCTTAAGCGTGGAAATTGGATCTAGTGCGGAAGTTGGCTCGTCCATTAAAATCACATCTGGCTTCATGGCAATCGCACGAGCGATACACACACGCTGCTGCTGTCCACCGGAAAGTCCTAAAGCAGATGTTTTTAATCTGTCCTTCACTTCATCCCAAATCGCAGCCCCACGAAGACTTTCTTCCACGATCTCATTTAAAGCCTTCTTGCTTTTAATGCCTTGCATACGTGGTCCATAAGCTACGTTATCAAAAATGCTCATCGGGAACAGGTTTGGCTTCTGGAAAACCATTCCTACCTTTGTGCGTAGCTTGATAACGTCCTGACTTGCATATATATCTTCTTCGTCAATCACAATTCTCCCAGTGATTTTCACTCCATCGATTAAATCATTCATACGGTTTAATGTACGTAGAAACGTAGATTTACCACAGCCGGAAGGGCCAATTAATGCAGTTACTTCTTTCTCCTGGATACCTAAGGAAACACCATATAACGCCTGCTTCTCCCCGTAGAATAAATTCAGGTCATATACATTAATTTTTGATTGCTCCGTAGTTGTAATTGCACCAGAGCTTTCAGCGGTAGATTTAGAAAGTATTTTCTTCATATTGGTCTCCTTCGTTTAATGATTTGCCTTATTGAATTTCTTCGATATATAAGTTGCAGACAAGTTAAGGACTAAGATGATCACGATCAGGACAATACCAATGGCTGCTGCCAATTCAATATTTCCCGTTTCCTGAGTAACTAAGTAAGAATGTACTGTTAACGTTCGTGCTGAAGAGAAAATACTATCTGGCATCGCCGCAACTGTTCCTGCTGTTAAGAAGATAGCCGCCGATTCTCCCACGATACGTCCGATGGAAAGAATAATACCTGACAATATCCCTGGCATCGCACTTGGCAAAATAATTTTATAAAGCGTTTGTAGCTTCGTCGTCCCTAGTGCTAGAGAGCCTTCTCGATACGTGTTTGGTACCGTCTTTAACGCCTCTTCTGTCGTTCGGATAATGACTGGTAAAACGATAATCGTTAATGTCAGGGATGCCGCGATAATAGACATACCAAGCTTTAACGTAGCCACAAAGAATACCGCTCCAAACAAGCCATAAATAATAGAAGGAATCCCTGTTAAGCTTTCCGTCGCATAGCGAATGATTTTCACTAGTCGACCTTGCTTTGCATACTCGTGTAAATAAACAGCAGCCAAAATACCAATTGGTGTCGCAATAGCCAACGAAATCAGAATCGAGTAAATAGTGGTGACGATCATCGGCCAGATGCCGCCTCCCTCAGTAGGAGAATAATCACCGAATATAAAATCAAAGCTGATTAATCGGAAGCCTTTATAAAAAATATAGCCAACAATTACAACGAGAATGGCAACCGATATAAAAGCAGAAAACCACAAGAGGCCACGTAAAATATTATCCTTTACTCTATTCATATTAGTTGCCTCCTCTTGCTGTAATTCTAGCTAGTACGAAATTTAAAATGAGAATGAATGAGAATAAAACGATCCCCGTTGCAAATAACATTTCCTGATGAGTTCCAAACGCATATCCCATCTCTAAAGCAATATTCGTAGTCAACGGTCGAACACTGTCTGTAAGACTTGTAGGAATGATCAAGCTGTTCCCCGCAACCAATATAACGGCCATCGTCTCACCGATTGCTCGTCCTAATCCAAGGACGATCGCTGCCATAATCCCAGACTTTGCAGCAGGAACAATTACTTTAAAAATGGTCCCGATATGAGATACACCAAGCGCTAAAGAGCCCTCTGTGTATGCCTTAGGTACAGCACGTATCGATGTCTCTGCTACCGTAACAATCGTAGGAAGCATCATAATAGCTAACACAAGAATGACAGCCAGTAAGCTTTGCCCTCTCGCTAGTCCAAAGTTGTCCTGTAAAAAAGGAACGATAATCGCAAGTCCAAATACCCCGTACAATACAGAAGGGATACCAGCTAATAGCTGAATAGCCGGGGAAATTAATTTAGCTAGCCACTTAGGTGCAATCTCTGCTAAGAAAATCGCCGTGAACAAGCCAATTGGAACTCCAATAATTAATGCACCAATTGTCGCGAATAGAGAAGCCACGATCATTGGGAAAATACCGAATTTATCCTCACTTGGAACCCAGTCCGAGCCGAAAATAAAATCTATAAAGCTATAGCCCTCTGCTATAAACGGATAGGATCCTTTATAAAATACAAAACCTACTATTAACGCTAAACTGATGACCGATAATAAGGCGCAAGCAAGGAAAACCTTTGCAGATAAACCTTCTAGAAAATACTTGCGTTTGTTAGCTTTTTCTATTTCAACGGTTTGCTTCTCGAATGGTGGTGTAGTCACGCAAGTTCCTCCCATTATGTAATTTCACAGATTTTATTGAAGAATAGGGATAGCTCCTGCCTCCGAAACTATTTGCTGTCCTTCAGGATTTAAAATATAATCGATAAATTGCTGCCCAGCAGCTGTTAACTCGCCTTCCTTATAAACGAATAAGAATGGTCTTGAAAGACCGTACTTTTCGTCCAGCACGTTTTGTGCGGTCGGCTCTACGCCATTAATCTTCATCGGGTAGATCGTTTCATCGATATATTCGAAGGAAATAAAGCCAACTGCGTGCTTATTTGTTGCCACTGTTGTCTTGATATTACCGTTCCCACTAGCAACAATCGCATTTCGAATCAATTCCCCAGAGGAATAGCCGACAATTTCCTGGAACGCATCACGAGAACCAGAGCCGTCCTCACGCGAAACAACCACAATCTCCAAATCTTCTCCGCCAAGCTCCTTCCAGTTCTTCACCTTACCAGTGAAAATCTGCTTCACCTGTTCCATCGTTAAGTTCTCCACCTTATTCGATGGATGCGTCACAATAACAATCCCATCATAAGCAATAATAATTTCTTCTAACTGAGCCGCTTCCTCGTCCTTTAAATCGCGAGAGCTCATCCCAATTTCCGAAACACCATTTGTTGCATTGGTAATCCCAGCTGACGACCCAATCTGGTTAACCTCTATTTTGACCGATTCTGTTTCCTCATACTTCATCGCCAGCTTCTCTGTCAAAGGCCCCACCGATGTAGACCCTGAAATCGAGATCGTCTGCTTATCGCCACTATCCTGCCCCGAATCATTACCTCCACAGCCAGCTAACAACGCAAACGGAATAACGAGAGAAACAATCGCTTTTTTAAATAACATGGACAACCTCCAAAAGTTATAGACTTCTATCTACTCTCCATCATAAGGCTAATTTCTTAACGTTCTATTAAGTGAATGTAAAGGTATTGTAAACTTTCTAAAAATGAATTAAATATATTGTGAATTTAGTGAAAACTCGGTAAAAAGATATGGTGTGAATAGAGAGATTTGGGAACGGTTAAAATTGTTGAAGTGACACCTAAATCAGGGATCATCGCACCTAAACAGGAGATTCGCACCTAAAATTATGACAGTGGTACATAACAGTTAAGAAGTGTCCCATTTAACACCTGAAAGTGCCCATAAATATACTAAGAGTGCACCATAAATGAAAGATAAACGCCCATAAACCGCAAAAGTGCCCATTAGAAGTCCAAAAGTGTCCCATTAACTATGCGGAAAGCGCCCATTAATCAAGTAGAAATGTCCCATAAAATGAAGAAAGTGTCCCATTAACTAAATCGAGCACACAAAAATCAAAAAGTGTCCCATTAACCAAGGAGAAAGCGCCCATTAATCCAGTTGTTTTGTTACAAAAAGTCTATTACGCTAAAAGCACACATAAACAGAAATCAATCATAAAGCTGTTTTTCGTAGTTTGGTCTTCAACTAGTTGTCATATGTATAATGGAAGGAGGACAAAATTCAACTCAATAAAAAAGCCGATGTAAGAGAATGATTCTCTTTCATCGACTTATTGTTGCTTATAGCTTGCCGAGCTCATCTATAAAAGCTGGCCTTTTTGCATACTCGGTGCTTAATTGCTGGATTAGATCTGTTTGTTTTTCCTCACCAGCATACTTTTTGTATTTCTTGATTATTCTACATACGCCTTTGTAACGCTTTCTGTCCGTGGCTGATTTAGCTGAGGAATGTATATAATTTTGATACATTTCTATAACGTCCTCTGGGTATTTTTGTGCCAGTTGATCAGCATAGTTTTCTAGGTATATTAGATTTCCCTTAACATAATGCAATAACTCCTCTAAATCGTTTTCTTCGAGGATAATCTTCAGGTATACTTCCCTTGCTTTCCACCATTCAGAAAATTTTAATTCATGGATTAGAGAATTATAAAATGTGTCGTCTTGGGCAAGCTCTTTTAGCTCTTTATAATATGCAAAGTCATCGAACAGCAATAGCTCTTTAGCAAGTTTCTTCTGTTCTTCTTTGAGCGAAAGCTCTTTATAAGCTACGTATCGTTCCTTCTTCCAATCCATCGCTAAACCAGGAAGCTTTTGGTCCTGATTTTCTCCCTCCAAAGCAAGCTGTATCACTTGCTCATAATTTTTCTTTTCCTTATGCTGACTAATTAGCTGCTGTCGGAAAAACGGGTAGTGAAGATTTGCTTGAATAAAAGAAGCCTTTTCGTCTTCAGAATCATACTTTTCCATTATGTTCCACAATAACTCAAGGAGACTTTCCTTATAATAATTCGAATAGTCACCCTTCGCCTCTTTTATCATCTTTTCCAATTTGGCTCTATACTTATTCCTCAAGACTTCTATATCCGCAAACTCCTCGCAGATTTCTAATATATTCAATTTAAAATTGGACCATCCATCAAATATGCGTCGATCCACATGCTTCATTAGTTTATTAAATATGTCTATTCGTAATTTCACGTCTAAAGGATCGCCATCCATTGCTCTCTCGCCAATAAGCCCTAATGTTTCGTCTATAAGTGACCCTATATCTCCGTCCGAATCATCTGCATATTGGAGTGCCTTCATACCTTCATCTAGCACGAGTAATCCAATATTAATAGCTATTAATGTATCTTCCGTTTCTTTAATCTTCTCCAACAGTTCTTCGAAGTCCATTACAAATGCATAAGCATTTCGACGAGAGATATAGCCCTCTCTACCTTTATGCTCTTTAACAATAGAAGAAAGTAACTTTTTACACTGATCTAACAAATTAGTTTCATTCGTTTTTGCATATTTAAAAACCAACTTTTCCCCAAACTTTGAATCCTGTTCTACCATTTCCATTAATATTTCCACCAATTTGTCTTTAGATAAATCATTCAATACCTCAAAGACAGCAGGCTTTTTCTTCCCCACCATTTCACCATCAAATTCATCTTCCAAAATTTTAAAATAAACAGCAGCCTCATGCTTGCAAACAGGCCCATAATCATATGGACAACCACAGGAGGAATAAGATATTTCTCCGTTCTCTTCTATCATGACAATAACTCCGTAATCTCCACTACCCTGTACAATAAAATTATACGTATATTCATCCTGCTTATAGCTCTTTATGACCCTATCTTCTCTATAATAGTCAAAGCCTCGCATCAAAATTTCTTGGTCCATTTTTTCTTGAAAGTTATTTAGATTCATTGTTCGACTCCTTTTCATAGTCTAGTTAAAACAAATCATAACAATAAATCACTATCCATGAAAGTCGTTAAACAGTAATTACATTTCCTACGTTTTTTCCCAAAACTTTAGGGTATAACTAACAACGATGAACAATTATTTGGAGGTGCTGGAATTAGTGGAAGAGCAAACAATATCTATTGTAAAACAGTCACTGAATGCATTATTGGAGAACGAGACATTTTTGCCAGAGTTACAGGGTGAAATGAGGACAAAGGCCTTTACTTCGTTGAATGCGATTTTATCAACGCCGAATCAGATACATAAGTCCTTCCTGCGTGTCCCGCTCGAAAGTGGAGAGGTCGTTCGAATTCCTTCTTATCGGGTGCATCATAATGATGCCCTTGGACCTTATAAAGGTGGGATTCGTTTTCATGAGTCGGTTAATGAGGAAGAGGTTATTAACTTAGCGTTTTTGATGACGTTAAAAAACGCTTTGCATGATGTACCATTTGGGGGAGGAAAAGGCGGAATCGTTATTGATCCTAAAAACTTCACCGATAAGGAGCTACATCGTATTTGTACGAAATACGTTCGTTATTTTAATCATGTACTTGGCCCCGACCGTGATATTCCAGCACCAGATGTTGGTTCTGGTGAGCGTGAAATGGACTGGATGATGGCTGAATACAAAAAAATTAACCAAGGGCAGCCTTATCTCGGCAGCTTTACGGGAAAAAGTGTCGCCAATGGAGGGTCTTTAGGACGACGTGAGGCAACGGGTAAAGGGGTTTATTTCACCTTCCGCTATATGCTAAGCAATTATGCCAAGGAGCACGGGCAAACGTTAGCAGGCTCCGATAATCCTTACGCTAAAACGTTAATGGAACACGCCAACCGACCATTAAGTGTTGCTGTCCAAGGGTTTGGTAACGTTGGCTCAGTCACTGCACTCGAGGCTGCTAAATGCGAGTACTTACAAAATAAAGTCGTTGCTGTAAGCGATAGAAATGTAACACTCTTTAATAAAGAAGGCTTAGATATCCAGTCACTTGTCCAATTCTCTGCCGGGAATAAAGGTGACCTACCAACGTCAGAGGAACAACTAAAAGAAGCTGGAGTCACAGCGACTATCCTGAGTAGAGAAGAAATTCTAACAATGGATGTGGATGTTTTATTCCTGGCTGCCTTAGAAAATCAGTTAAACACAACGAATAAAGCCGAGATCAAGGCCCGGATTATTGTAGAAGGTGCAAATGCCCCAACGACAAAGGATGCAGATCTATACTTGAGCCAAAAGGGTGTCATCATCATCCCCGACATTTTAGCGAATGCCGGCGGGGTAATCGTGTCCTACCTGGAATGGCTGCAAGGTCGTGAAACACAATTCTACTCGGAAGAAGAAGTCTACAACCAACTTCTCGATAAAATGAAGCATACGATGGACACGCTACTTCCTCTATACTTCAGTGATCCATTGCCACTTCGTCAAAATTGCTTTATCCATGCGGTAATACGATTATCTACTGTGTTGTATCGACAAGGGAAGCTATATTAAAAAAAGGATGGAGCGACGTCAGTCACTCCATCCTTTTTGATAGATACAAACAAAACTTCTCCGAATTGTAGGGAATTGTATCTGACACAGGGACACACACAACACTCAAACAATTCGCCCAGCAGCATCCTTCAACAACTGAATCAACTGCTCGTCATCATATTCTTCCTGGCGAATATAAGGGTAAGTCACTGAGAGGGCACCGAGCAAAATTTGTCCATGTGCGATGATTGGGACACTGACGGAAACTGCTCCCTTCACTCTTTCTCCCTTAGTCATGGCATAGCCTTGTTGACGAATAAGGGATAGCTGTTCTAGCAGCTCTTCTTTTGTTTCTACAGTAATATCAGTAATCTTCTCGAAGTTTACTGTTTCTAAGTAATCTCTTAAATAAGAATCTGATTGGTGTGCTAAAAGTATTTTCGCAGATGCACCGGCATAAAGTGGCGACGTATGACCAACAAAGGTAAGTGCCGCTAGCTCATGACGGCTCGGCAAGTTATAAATGCACCGACGCTCGTTTCTTTCTATTATATTAATAGAAATATTTTCTTTCGTTTGTTCGTTTAGCCTTTCCATGATCGGGATTGCTTTTGATAGTAGAGCATCACTTTTAGCTGCGAGCTCTCCTAGGAACATTAGCTCTAGGCCTAACGAATATTGCTTTGTTTGCTCGTCTCTTACTAAAAATCCCTCCGACATTAATGTGCTCACTATTCTTTGCAAACTAGAGACTGAAATATCTGTGTGCTTGGATATTTCGGTTAGTGATAACTTAGGATAGTCTAGCGAGAAAGCTCTTAGCACTTGTATAACCCGGTGGATAGATGACATAGAATATTTGCTTTTGTTTGATTCATTCTCCAAGGGAAGCACCTCTTTCATACCTGCTCCCTTCATATTACCTTATTTTTAACAGTGAATGAATCTTCTATTTCCTTATTTCCTAATAGCTCCTCTAAAATCTCCTCTGTATGCTGGCCAATAGTAGGGGGTGCGTATCTTGTTTTTACGTTTAAGCCGCTATGCTTGAGCGGACTTGCTAAAAGCTTAATTGACCCCGCTGGGTGTTCTACGATTTCAACGCCTTCTCTATCCATGATTTGCTCCTGCTCCAGTGCCTGTTGAATCGTGTTTACTCGACCTACTGGCACTTTTGCATCGGATAATATAGTCACCCATTCCTCGGATAGTTTAGTAGCTAAAACCGCTTCAATTAACCCCACCAGTTCACCTTCATGCTGCTTTCGATCGTTGTTTGTCACGAATCGATTATCAACTCCCCATTCGGGATGTCCCATTGCGTCTGCCAGCTTTCGAAACAGTCCATCATTCCCTGCACAAATCATAATTGGATAGTCCCCTGTTTGGAATACCTGATACGGTGTGACATTATTATGCTGGTTACCTTTTCTTTCGGATATCATCCCCGTGTTCAGATAGGCACTAGCGACATTGGCCATACTTGCGACCTGTACATCTAATAGCGACAAATCTATAAACTGCCCTTCGCCAGTCATATCTCTTTGACGAATAGCCGCAACAATACTTAACGCAACGTATCCTGAAGTAATAATATCTGCAATTGGGATACCTACCTTTGTTGGCTCTCCGTCTGGCTGACCCGTAACATCCATTAATCCACTCATCGCCTGCACGACTGGATCGAAGCCTGGAAGCGCGCCAAGAGGACCTGTCTGACCGAAGCCGGTTACTGCACAGTAAATGATTTTAGGGTTCCGCTTTTTCAATTCCTCATAGTCCAATCCAAGTCTTTTCATCGTTCCCGTCTTAAAGTTTTCAATGACTACATCTGACTTCTCCACTAGCTTTAGAAACTGTTCTTTTCCTTCCACTGACTTTAAATCGAGGGTGATAGACCTCTTATTTCGATTGGCACATAAATAGTAGGTACTCTCTCCATTTATAAAAGGTCCCCACTCTCTCATGCTGTCCGATCCACCAGGTGGTTCTACTCTGATCACATCTGCACCTAAATCTCCTAGTGTCATAGCCCCTGCAGGAGCAGCATAGACTCGAGACAAATCTAAGACGCGAATATCATGTAGCGGTTGAATCATTTCCATACCTCTCCCTTCATTCCTTACTTTATTTCTGCTTTTTTAGCCCGAGCAAACTCAAAGTTAACCCCTCTTCCCTTTACTTTCCTTAAATGAAATAAGAAAAGGATTAACAACATGGCAAATCCGATTAAATCTGTAAATCCAGACGTATCAATAACGAGTAGCCCAGCAGCACCGTATAGTAGTCGTTCTAGTATAGTTATCCGGCAAAACAAATATCCCACTATCGCTACCGATAAAGCTGCCCCTCCTATTAATGCGATTACCCCAGCACTAATGCTCGCTAATACCGATCCTCCGTCGAATAGCAATAGTGGATTGAACAGGAAGTAAAAAGGAATGATAAAGGCGACAAGCCCTAATCTCACTGACTCGATTGATACCGCATTTGGACTCACCTTCGCTAGCCCTGCTGCAGCATAGGACGCTAGAGCAACAGGTGGAGTAATACTAGATAATGCTGCGTAATAGAATGCGAACATATGGGCAGCAATTGGAGGCACTCCCATACGTGTAAGAATTGGAATCGAAATTGTTGCCACAATAATATACGCTGCTGTTGCAGGTACTCCCATTCCAAGGATGATACTGATTACCATCGTTAAAATTGCTGCAATTAGTACGCTGTCTCCAGCAAGATTTAGTACGTTGTTTCCAATGGTCAAACCGATGCTCGATAACGTAACCGTTCCGATAACAATCCCTACAATTGCGGTAGCGATCCCTACATTAACCGCTCCTCGTGCTCCTTCTTCAATCGAACGTAAGATATCTGAAAAGCCCATTCTCGTGCTTTTGCGAATCCAAGAAGCAATAACCGTAGCTATTAATGACCAAATAGCTGCAAAGAGTGGTGTAACACCAGTCATTAACGTAGCTATTAACACGACCAACGGGATTAATAAGTGTCCTTTTTCCTTTAAAACTACAATAGCATTTGGAATATTTTCCTTTGCCACACCAGACAATCCAAG
This sequence comes from uncultured Psychrobacillus sp., assembly GCF_938022135.1. Taxonomy (NCBI): domain Bacteria; kingdom Bacillati; phylum Bacillota; class Bacilli; order Caryophanales; family Bacillaceae; genus Psychrobacillus; species uncultured Psychrobacillus sp. Next base: position 11,746 of record NZ_CALIED010000041.1, on the reverse strand, counting down.
ACGTTTTGCCTCTAAATGTACGACCATAAGCAGTACGCTATAATACAAAACTGCTGGGATAATGGCTGCCAGCATAACTGTACTGTAAGGGACTCCTAGAAACTCGGCCATGATGAACCCGGCAGCTCCCATAATTGGCGGAGCAATAAGGCCACCAGTGGAGGCTACTGCCTCAACTGCTGCAGCAAACTTTGGCTTGTAACCTGTTTTCTTCATCAATGGGATTGTTACGGCTCCAGTGGTCACAACGTTCCCTACTGCTGAACCGCTCATCATCCCCATTAATCCACTTCCGATAACCGCAACCTTTGCTGGACCCCCAGATGTTCTACCGGCAATCGTTAAGGCTAAGTCATTGATAAAATCAGAGAATCCACTGTTTTTCAGGAATGCCCCGAACATGACGAATACAAAAATGTATGTAGCCGACACACCTATAGCGGTCCCAAAGATACCTTGACCACCCCAGAACATAATCGAGATTACCCGTTCCACGCTAAAGCCCGCATGCCCAAACATTCCTGGTAAATAAGGACCGATGAAGTTATAGAGTAAAAAGACGGCAGCTATGATTGTCATGGATAGACCAGTCACGCGGCGGGTCGCTTCAAATAGCAAAATAATCGCCAAGCCTCCAATGATATAGTCCATGAAGATGTTCGCACCATATCGATCTCTAATAAATGTATCGTAGGTCAAAATGAGATAACCAATTGTAATAATAGAAAGCGCTACTAGCACCAAATCTATTTTACTTGGCTGTAATCTAGCTTTACTTTTTTTAGAGCTAGGATATAACAAAAAACTAAATACTAGCAGGAAGCCTAGATGCCATGCTCGGAACTTAATCGCATCCATAACACCGTAACTACTCATATATAGTTGAAAAAAGGTCCAAATGATTGTTGCTACTAAAATAACTCTTGCCCACTTACCGATAAACTGGCGTTGACTAGCGTCCTCATCCACTGGAAGATTTGCTTGCTCTTGAGTAGTCATCCTGTCCACCCCCCTATTTCAAAACGCCGATTTCTTTGTAATACTTCTCTGCTCCTGGGTGTAACGGCACATCCGCTGTACCAGTCACTGCCTTCTCTAGATCAAATGCCTTAACGACAGAATGTCCTTCGCTTAATGTATCTAAGTTTTCCCAAAGTGACTTCGTCATCTCATACACAGTTTCCTCACTCAAATTGACATCAACCGCTATCGTGCTATACTGACCTACCGTTAAAATATCCTCTTCCTGTCCCTCGTACGTTCCTTTTTCGATAACATACTCAAAATTCCATGGATTTTTCTCATCCGTCATATTGGCTACACCTTCTTTAGTAAAACTCACCAACTTAGAATCTACGGTAGAGATCAGCTCAGATGCCCCAGCAGCTGGTACCCCGGTATAAATGTTGACTGCCTTCACCTGCTTGTTACGCATCAAATCTACCGCTTCTCCAAATCCCACATAATTTTCTTTCACTGACTGAACTCCATGCGCCTTCAAAATGAGCTTAGATTCAAGCTCTGTAGCCGAACCTGCTGCTCCGAGGACAAAGGATTCCCCATCTAGATCATCGATAGAGTCAATTTTTGCATCATTCAAAGCAATAATATGGCTGACATTTGGGTACAAGTTGGCAAGAATACGAACATCTTCATATTTTTTATCCCCAAAGCTGTTCTCTCCGTTATAGGCCTCCCAAATAATGTTTACCGTTGAAAAGGCTAAATGGGATTCTCCACGTTGCATTAGCTTTAAGTTTTCTACCGACCCGTTAGAAGCCTGAGCCGTAACTGAAAGATCATTCGTATTCGTCCAATGCGTTGCAAGCAACGCTCCAAGTGGATAATACACTCCACTCGTTGTGCCAGTACTAAATGTAATACGGTCAGGCTTACCCTCTGCAGTCGCTCCATTATCAGAACTGCAAGCGCTTACAAATATCAACATACAAACCATTAGAAGCACTAACCAATGTCTACTTTTCATTCAACATTACCTCTTCTCGATTAAAGTTTGGTTTTCTTTTTTCTACAATCGCCTGGACGCCTTCTTTATGGTTGTCATCCTCCATCACCAATGCCATCTTAGAGGAAATGTAATCTAACGAGGATCGCAAGGACATTTCACTATTTTGACAAACCGCTCGCTTGATCAGCTGTGTTGCTAGCCTTGGTGCTTCAGACAGCTGTTTGGCATAAGCTGCAACTACTTCATCCAATTCCCCATCTGGCACGACAAATGTCACTAAGCCTCGTTCCTTTGCTGCCTCAGCTGTCAGCACCTCTCCAGTCCAGAGCATATGAAGCGCCATGTCTTTTCCGACAAGCTTTGGTAAGAAGTAGGCTCCACCATCACCAGGTACAATGCCTACCTTAATATAGCTTTCTGATAGCTTACAAGAGTTAGCTGCAAATCGGATATCACACATCAAGGCCATATCAAGCCCTGCTCCGAATGCTACACCATGCACCTTAGCAATAACGGGCTTATCAATCTCCTCCAATAAAAGAGGAACTCGTTGCACTTTTTTCCAAAGAGAGTTTTTTCGGTTAATCCCCTTCGAAATAATATCTTTATCTGATTTATAAAAGCCTTTTCCTGCAATCATTTCCTTTATGTCTCCGCCGGAACAAAAACCCTTTCCAGCACCTTGAACAACAAGTACAGATATTTCCTCTGAATCTCTTACCTCTTCTAAAGCCTCAATCCATAAATCTAGCATTTCTCCGCTAAACGCATTTAGTGCCTCTGGACGATTCAGTGTAATCGTTGCAATTGTATCCTTTACCTCAAACAGTAGATCCGACATTTACCTCTACCCCTCTCACTTCTGTAATGGCTTCCCAAATTGTTTCTTCTCTTGTTAAGTACAAATCGGCAAGATGATTTGCCCAATAGGTTTCATTTCCGGCTTCCTCTCGCCAAGACCAAAGTCTTCTAGTAAAATGGTGTAGCTCATGCTCATACGTCATACCAATACCCGCGTGCAGCTGGTGTGCCGCCTTAGCAACTACATTGCTATTAGAGGAAATTTCTATCTTCGCCATTGCAATTTTTTCATTCTTAGTGTCCTTCTCGTAAGCTGCTACTGTCGCCTCGAATGTAGCATACGCCGCAGCAACCTCTCCGGCAATAGCTGTCAAATGATGCTGAATCGCCTGAAAACGATGCAAAGGCCGACCGAACTGCTGACGCTCCTTCGAATAAAATACCGTTAATGCCAAAATACTCTCCATAGCTCCCGTCATCATTGCCACTCGACTCATCGTAAGATAACGCTCATAGTCCTCCTTAAGCTCTTGAAAAGGAACAGTTAACGCTCCTATTTTCCCTTTATTCCACTGCACCAAATCTCTAGGTTCAGCTGCAAGATTAGCCTTTAACGTGTAGGTCATTTCTGAGGCATTCACTCGCTCATAGCCACTAGGAGAAACAACGATAATCTCATCTACAAAGCGCCCATAAGGAACATGAAAAAGCGTATCCTCACCGTCTTCGCATAGATGTAAAACTCGTAGCTTATCATCCACTTCACCATTTACCTTAGCAAGAAACTGATTGGCATAAATCACTTCTGCTAGAGGTAACGGCGCTGCATACTTGCCAGCGATTCGTAGGATAGAAAATATATCCTGACTGTCGCCTCCTACGCCTCCAGAATCCTCATCAATCCCAAGGTAAGTCAGACCTGATTCCTGAACTGCCTTCCAGAGTGGCTTGCTCCATTCCCCTTCCTCAAACCTTTCCCTCGTCTCCTTAGTCGATAGATCCCTCAATATTTTTTCGGTCGTATCCTCGATAAATTCTCTCATCTCACTCATGCAGAAACCACTCCTTTTGCGACTATTCCTCGTAAGATTTCGGTTGTCCCACCTCTTAGCGTAAATCCAGGACCATGCAGAATAGATTCAGCTAGCAATCTAGAATAATGGTCTGCCTCCTGCTTGCTCGGCATAGTTGGAAGTAGCAAACGAATCACCTCTGCAACACTTTGTTCAAAACTATTCCCTAAGTCCTTCACAAGTGCGGCTGCTAGATTCACGTCCTTACCTTCCTCCAGCATAGCTGCGATACCCATTGACATATTTCGCAAAGACCACATTCTGCTGACTAGCTTCGCAACATCTATCAAACCTCGATGGTCACCCTTTACCTTTAGTAGCTTCATAGCTTCATTTAATAAAGGAAATGTACTTAAGATCCGCTCAGGACCGCTTCTCTCAAACGACAGCTCGGTTAACCCCTGTGACCAGCCATTTCCTTCTTGGCCTATTAATCTATCATCTGGCACGAAAACGCTTTCAAGAAACACTTCATTAAAGTGATGCTCTCCTGTCAAAAATTGAATCGGTCGAACAGTTACCCCTTCCGACTTCAAGTCGATAATGAGCTGACTCATTCCCCCATGGCGATTATTAACATCCTGTGGGGCAGTCCTGCACAAGGTAATCATGTAATGCGAATGATGTGCACCCGACGTCCATGTTTTCATCCCATTGACTACCCAGCCACCATCTACTTTAGTAGCAGTGGTCTTTAAGGATGCTAAATCAGAACCAGAATTCGGTTCAGATAGACCAATGGAAAAGAAACATTCTCCTCTCACAATCTTAGGTATGAAAAACTCCTTCTGCTGCTCCGTTCCAAATTTTAGGATAAGCGGTCCAGACTGCCGATCCGCAAACCAATGAGAGGCAACTGGTGCACCAATCGCTAACAGCTCCTCTGTAATTATGTATCTGTCAATACTAGATCGCGCTTGGCCACCATACTCCTTAGGAAATGTGATGCCAACCCAACCCTTTTCCCCAAGTTTCTGAGAAAACTCCGCGCTATATCCACTTAACCAAGAATCCGAATGTGTTTCAAAGGCTCCGTCAAGCTTCTCCTGTTCTAAATAAGCCCTAACTTCCTGTCGAAAAGCCATCTGCTCCTCTGTAAACTGAAAGGCTGGTAGCTGTAACTGTCTCATCTAACTCCTCCTTTACCGATATAGCATAACTGTTATGCTTCAGTGATAACTATTTAAACCATAATATAATCTTATTTAATTGTCAATTTAGAATTTACTGAAATTTTAAAATGAATCATTTTAACTAATTGTGAAAAAGTTATCGCATTAGTATATTAATAGATTATTTTATACGACTTTCTCTTGAATAAGTTATAGTATGCTGCAGCCTATATAACAAAATAATGTTATCAATATAATAGTTTTTTCTTCGATTAACATCCGGACACAAAGAAAAAAGCGTAATCCAAATTTCGGATTACGCTTCTTCTTTCCCTATAAAGGGAATACACTCGGAAAATTTGTTAATATTTCTTCGTAAATCTAACTGACATTCGTCTGTGACCGAACCATCAGACATTTAGGTTGCACTTAAAACAAAAAACTTTTCTTTCACTTGCTAAAATACACTAAATCGAAACCTAAATATATCGGTTCCCGACGAGAGTACCTTTCGTCAGTAAAGCAAATTTTCCGCCAAGGCTGTGCATTTCATCCATCGGATTTTCTTGTAAACTCATGTTTACCAGTCCTTTCCTACGGTAGTTCCGCCTTGTACTATTTATATACCCCGCTAAAATGTCATTAAACATCTTTTATCAATATTTATTTAAATTTTTTTAATTCAAATTGGAAGACCGCTTTATCTCGCTTAAAGAAAATGATTAAACTCCGCTACTCTCTAGCGTTTGAATATTAAAGTCTGTAGTATGAAATATGTAGAAATTATTTAAATTTATTATCAGAATAATGTCTGACACAGGGACAGCTACAACAGTTTGTGCATGGAAATAGCAGAAGAGGTAAACCCCAGCTTTGTATATAGTCGATAAGCATGTTCATTATTTCCGAATACACTCAAGGCAATTGAATTTATTCCACGCCCTCTTACTCTATCTTGTAATTCCTCTAAGGCTTTTGTTGCGTAACCCTTTTGCCTGTATGCTTCTTTAATATAAAGGTGATAAAGATAGGCGCGATTAATTTCCAGATTTACACTAAACCAGATGATTCCTACTTCCTTAGCTATTACAGGATCATAGAGGTTGTATAAAAATTGTCCATCGGTGGATAAACCATCTGGAAACAAATCCTTCATCATCATTTCTGATTCTTCCATCGCTTTATCTATCGGAAGATTATAGTTGTCCGAAATATCTTTCGCATAATCCGGTATCATAAAATCTAAGTAGGTATTAAATTCATGGTTATTCATTTCTTTAAGCTTAATCATCTATTTATCCTCCTCCCCCCTTTGACATCCCACGCCTTACCAGAATTAAATTGTTCATACCTGCCGAATCTATATATCCTTCGTTATTTATTCGCAATAGACACGAAAAAATCCTGCTTTTTTTAGTTTCGCGGCTTTTCCTATTTACATAATAAAAAGCCACTCAGTAATGAGTGACCTTTAATTTATCCTTCTTAAACAACAACCAGTCTCCTTGGGCCTACACGCTTCCGAGCCTTTGAATCCAACTGTTCACTGAAGATTCTGTATGACAAAGGGATGCAATTACCGAGAATTGTAGTCAATTGTCAGAATAGTGTCTGACACAGGGACGCCCACACAGGGACACCCTCCAACCTACCCACCAGTTCCCGACAGCCTCGACACCGTTTCAGCTAACAAAAAGCATCTTTCCGTCAGTGAATCTATTTCGAGATATTCACCTTCATTGTGCAGCTTCCCGCCGATTGGCCCTACACCGTCTATGGTGGCTACGCCAAGATGAGAGGGAAATGATGCATCTGATCCTCCGCCAGTATGAGAATCGGTTATCTTCAAGCCAAAGGAGTTTCCGACCTCCTTCACGATTTCTAGGAGTTTCTGGTTTTTATCATCAAGCTCCATTGGTGGACGGGTGATGCCGCCTTCTAGGTCGATTGTAGTTCCTGGTACGTCTGGTACGGAACAAATAGTTTCGATTTGCTTGGCAATTTCTAAGCTTTGCTCATCACTTTCGACGCGTACATCTACATATCCAGTGGCGCTGTCTGGAATCATATTTACAGCGTCTCCGCCTTCCACTATACCTACACTTACTGATATCCCTTGCTCATGGTCAGTTAAATGATTGAGCTTGATCGTTTTATATGCAAGCTCCTCAATAGCACTTCTGCCTTCTTCTGGTGCTACTCCGGAATGTGCAGATCTTCCATGTACATGCAGCGTATATCTGCCGCCCCCTCTTCTTGAGGACACAATCGATCCATCCTTACGGGCAGGCTCCATAACCAATGCATATTTCACTTCCTTTGAAATTTCCTCAATGAGCTCCCTGGATGTCGGGGAACCTATTTCCTCATCACTGTTTAAAATAATGATGACATTTTTCAAAGCAGCATCGTTTTTCTCGTACAAATATTTCATAGCATACAATAGAGTTACCTGACTTGCCTTCATATCCGCTACTCCTGGACCAAATGCAAGGCCATCCTTAATGGTAAACGGTCTTTCTGCTGCCGTTCCAATCGGAAACACCGTATCCATATGAGCGATTAGAAGTATTTCAGGCTTCAAGGCTTCTTTATGTTTAATGACAATGTTATTTCCAAATTCCTCATTTTCTTTTATTTCAATTGAGAGGTCCATTTGTTTATATTCATTTATTAGGATTTCTCCTATTTTATCTACTCCAGTTTTACACGTTGAGCCACTATCGATATTTACTAGCTTTTCTATGAGCTCAAGCATGGGCTCAAGGTTTCTCCTCAGATAGTCCATCACGCATCTACCTTCACTTTCTCTTCATTGATAATTCCTTTACCATTTTCAAGCGGGAAATGACAAGCTACAAATTGACCTGACGCTTTTTCCTCAAATATAGGCTCCGTTTTACTGCATATGTCCTGAGCATAAGGGCATCTTGTATGGAAATTGCAGCCAGGGGGTGGATTTGCCGGGCTCGGGATATCGCCTTCTAAAAGCTGTCTTCCCTCGATGTTCCGTTGAGTAGGATCTGGAACTGGCACAGCGGACAATAAACCCTCTGTATATGGGTGCATAGGATGTAAAAACAACTTCTCTTTCGTCGTCAGCTCCACGATTTTACCAAGATACATCACGGCAATTCTGTCACTGATGTGCTTTACTGCCGGAAGTCCATGTCCTATAAAAATGAATGTTAGATTGAGTTCCTTTTGTAGCTTAGATAGTAAGTTTAATATTTGGGACTGAATCGATACATCCAGTGCAGAAACTGGCTCATCACATATGATAAGCTTGGGATTTAAGGAAATAGCACGAGCAATTCCAATTCGTTGTCTCTGTCCTCCACTAAATTCATGTGGATATCGATTGACATAAGCACGATTTAACCCAACTAGGTCCATAAGCTCCATTACTCGTTCAGTGAGCTCTTTTTTATGGAGAGATTTATGAGTCCTTAACGGCTCCGCTATCAAATCAAACACGCGCATACGTGGATTCAAGGAAGAAAAAGGGTCTTGAAATACCATTTGGATATCGGCTCGTTTCTTTCTTAACACCTCTCCTTTTAGCTTCGTCAAATCTACTCCTTCAAATAAAATCTCACCTTCCGTTGCATCCAGTAGCTGACCTATCAGGTTTCCAGTAGTCGACTTCCCACATCCGGATTCCCCAACTATCCCTAGCGTTTCTCCCTCGTCCACATAAAAGTCCAAGCCGTCGACTGCATAAAGAAACTGTTTTTTTCTTTTTAAGAAACCTTCCGATATATCAAAAGCCTTTTTCAGTCCTTTAACTTCCAGCAAATGATTTTGTTTCATACAAATCAACCACCTTTTCTTCATGGAGCCAGCATCTGACCTTGTGATTTGTCAGAATTTCTTCAAGCTTTGGTTGAGCTTCCGCACATTTTTGCATGGCATATGGACAGCGATCCATAAACCGACAACCAGTTGGATAATTTAACGGACTTGGGACAGTGCCAGGTATAGAGGTTAGTTCATCCTTTAATTCATGGATTTTAGGAGTGCTATCCATGAGACCTTTCGTGTATGGATGTTTAGGCTCTCTAAATAACGTAAATACGTCCGTTTCTTCCACTACCTGACCTGCATACATCACGACTACACGATCTGCCATTTCAGCCACAACGCCCAAGTCATGGGTGATTAGCAAAATTGATGTATCAAACTCCGTGATTAAGCCCTTCATTAGTTTAAGAATTTGAGCCTGAATGGTTACATCTAGAGCGGTCGTTGGCTCATCTGCAATCAACAATTCCGGATTACAGGAGAGTGCCATCGCAATCATGACACGCTGTCTCATACCACCACTTAAGGAATGGGGAAATGAGTCAATGACCTTCTCCGCTCTTGGTATTCCTACCTTTTTCAGCATTTCAATACTGATTTGACGTGCTTCCTTCTTGTTCTTCTTTTGATGCAGCATAATCGATTCTGCCATTTGATTTCCTATTGTGAAAACAGGGTTCAAGGAAGTCAGAGGCTCTTGGAAAATCATCGCAATTTCATTACCACGAAGGCTGCGCATCTCTTTCATTGAGATAGGAACAATATCTTTTCCTTTAAATAAAATTTGTCCATCTTCAATTCTCCCTGGCGATTCGATTAAACGCATAATGGATAGGGAGGTTACGCTTTTCCCTGAGCCCGATTCCCCTACTATCGCTACTGTCTCACCTTTATTTATCCTGATAGAAACGTCATCAACTGAGGGAACAATCCCATTTTCAGTATGGAAATAAGTTTTGAGGTTTTTTACATTCAGTACTTCCTCCGCCATTGGGATTCCTCCTTTAGATTATTTTTTGATAGAGCGTGGATCAAGAACATCTCTTAACCAATCACCCAAGAATATGATTCCAAGCACTGTTATTGTTATGGCTAGACCAGGAAAAGTTGCCAGCCACCAGCTAGTCGCTAAATAATCTCTTCCATCACTCAAAATAGATCCCCATGAAACAGTCGGTGGTTGAACACCAAGTCCCAAAAAGCTAAGTGACGCTTCTAGAATGATCGTTGTTGCCACACTTAACGTGGAAATTACGATAAAAGAGGAAATTACATTTGGCAATAAATGACGAGTAATTATCTTATGGTTTTTCACTCCAATGGAACGAGCAGCTCTTACAAAATCACGTTCCTTTATAGTCAACACTTCGCCGCGAACAAGCCGTGCATAATTTACCCAGTTCGTAGCACCGAGAACGAAGATAAGCGTAATCACACTAGGGCCAAAAACACTAAGTATTACTAGCGCAAAAAGAATAGTAGGGATGGCAAGGAAGGAATCTACAAGGCGCATGAGCAAATTGTCGATAAAACCTCCGTAATACCCTGCGATCAAGCCAATCGTCACACCGATGATTCCAGCAACAACTACAGATGTAATACCTACTAATAAGGAAATTTGAGATCCATATATGATTCGACTAAGAATATCTCTCCCAAGATTATCCGTTCCCAATAGATTTGCAGTACTACCACCCTCCATCCAGAAAGGAGGCTTGAGCATATTAGCTGCATTAATAGCAGCGGGATCATGTGGTGCTAGTAATGGCGCAAAAATGGCCACTAAGAAAACAAATAATACGATAAAAAATCCTACGGTACCTGTCTTACTTCTAAGTAGTAATCTACTCCACCTTTTAAAAGAAGAGGGTTTGTTTTGTGTCATGCTTATTGTCTGTGATTGGGTCAACTTAACTTCCCCCCTAGCTATATTTAATCCGTGGATCTAATAGTCGGTAAAGAATATCTGCTACTAGATTCATAAGAATGACGAGTGTTGCGATGACAAATACACTGGCTTGAACAATCGCCATATCACGCGTATTGACAGCCTGTATTAATAACTGACCTAAACCTGGCCATGAAAAGACGGTTTCAGTGATCAATGTGCCACCAACCAAAGTAGATGTTTGTAATGCAGTAATGGTGATAACTGGAATAAGTGAATTTCGGAAAGCATGCTTATAAACTACGATTCTATCCTTTAAACCTTTACTCTTTGCTGTGCGTACGTAATCCTGATTCAACGTTTCAATCATGCTAGACCGGATGAGTCTCGTCATTTCCGCTGCTATCCCAGTAGCAAGCGTGACAGAAGGGAGAACCAAATGCATAAGCGTTCCTCTTCCGGAAACCGGGAAGAAGCTTAGCGTAACGGAAAACAATAAAATTAACATAATCCCTAGCCAAAAGTTTGGCATCGCTTTTCCTATTACAGCCGCGCCCGTCGCCACTAAATCTAGACTAGAGTTTTGTTTGGTAGCAGACCAAATACCAAGTGGAATCGATACAACAATTGCTATTAGAAGTGCTGCAATCCCTAGTTCAAGTGTTGCGGGGAGACGCTCTAAGACGATCGACATTGCATCCTGCCCATAACGATAGGACTCTCCAAAATCACCTTGTACAAGGTTCATCAGGTATGTAGTGTATTGAACGATAAAGGATTCATTTAAGCCTAAGGATTCTCTTAATAGCTCGACATCTTCCTGAGAGGCGTCATCAGGTAGCATTAATGCCACGGGATCTCCTGCTATAAAGACTAGTGAAAAGACAATAAATGAAATGATTAATAATACGGGTATTATTTGTAGTATTCGCCTAACGAAGTAATTGTTCATCAATTGTCACCTCACACATATTTTGAAATGATTTTAGACTGTATTAAGATATCTTTTTAAATAAGAAAGTAGAATGGATTTCCGCTTCAGGTGGACGCTTTCCGCGGGGTGAGCGATAAGCCATCACCCATCGCTTACGCGCGTGGT
>NZ_CALIED010000040.1:0-21283 GCF_938022135.1 uncultured Psychrobacillus sp. | reverse complement strand
ACTCTTCCTCGCGTTACTTCTATTTTAAAAGAAAAAAGACTGTAGGCAAACTCCATATTTATTAGAGTTTGTCTACAGTCTGGGCGGAGAGTTGTAAATAACTCTACGCCTTTTTATCCGTGAAATATACACGGTGAATTTATGTTTTGCACATAAAAAAACCACAATCCATGATGGATGTGGTTTTGTATTTTAATACGTATAGAAGCCTCTGCCTGTTTTTCTGCCTAGCTTGCCGGCTCTAACATATTTTCTTAAGAGTGGTGCAACTCGGTATTTGGTGTCTCCAGTTTCTTCAAATAATGTCTCTGCTACTGATAAAAGTGTGTCCAATCCGATAAGATCCGCTAGCGCTAGTGGACCAATTGGTTGGTTTGTTCCTAACACCATCCCTTTATCTATATCTTCAGCAGAAGCGATGCCTTCTCCTAGAACGAAGATAGCTTCATTGATCATTGGAACTAATATACGATTTACGACGAATAACGGAGCATCTAATATAGTAATGCTTTCTTTACCGCTGTCTTCTACTAGTTTTTTTACGGTATCATATGTTTCATCACTAGTTTCAGAGCCTTTTATGATTTCTACTAATTTCATGACTGGCACAGGATTAAAGAAATGCATCCCAATGACACGGTCAGGTCTCCCAGTTGCGGATCCTATTTCCGTAATACTTAAACCAGAGGTATTGGAAGCTAAAATGGTTTTTGGGTCACAAATTGCATCCAGTTCAGCAAAGACTCTTTTCTTAATATCACGATTTTCTAATATAGCCTCTATTACTATATCAAGTCCTGCTAGTTTGGTTTTATCAGTAGTGAACGTAATTCTGCTTAGTACCCGCCCAATCTCACTAAACTCTTTATTTTCCTTTTTATAAAGCCTCCATAAATTAGCATCGATTGTAGATGCCGCTGTTCTTAGTATCTCGTTATCAATATCACAAAGCGTGACCTCATGTCCCGCTGAAGCCATTACTTGTGCAATGCCATTTCCCATGGTACCTGCACCTAATACACCAATTTTCATCATGATAACCTCCTAAAAACTCTTAGATGTTCTTTGTAATCCTTATTCCCTCATTATTCTTTTTGACACATATCTAGCTTCAATTATCAGAATATTATCTAATAATAACATTATACTTCCTATTCCATTAGTTATCTAGAGAAACATGTAAATTATGGTTTAAAAGTAAAATTGATTGCTCCCGAGTATAAATAACTACTTAAATAATAGACGAACACTATCCATCAATAAAATCATATGTAAAACGTCTACCTCTAATAATCCAATTAAATAGCTCTAAAAAAGACTTCTACTTTAAAAAAAGTAAAAGTCCTATACTAAATTAATTTACATTCTCTATAATGACGGCAATTCCCTGGCCACCACCAATACAAAGACTTGCGACTCCATATTTTAACCCTCTTCTCTTAAGCTCATATGCTAAAGAAAGGAAGACACGAGTACCACTTGCCCCAACTGGGTGACCTAGTGCAATTGCTCCTCCATTGACATTTGTTTTGTCTCTATCTAATCCTAACTCCTTTTCTACCGCTAAATACTGAGAGGCAAAGGCTTCATTTACTTCTATTAAATCTATTTCCTCTAACGTCATTTCTGCACGAGCAAGTGCTTGTTTAATTGCGGGTACGGGACCAATCCCCATAATGGATGGATCAACGCCCGCTATCCCCCACGAGATAATCTTAGCTAAAGGCTTAAGCTCATGCTTCTCCACGGCCTCACCGCTTGCTATAATAACCGAAGCCGCTCCATCATTAATACCACTAGCATTACCCGCCGTCACGGTTCCATTTTGCATAAAGGAAGGCTTAAGGGATGCCAATTTTTCCTGATTAACTTCACCCTTAATATGCTCATCCTGATCCACCATTATAGTTCCCTTCCTAGAAGGAACCTCTACAGCTACTATTTCCTCTGCAAATCTGCCCGATTCCTGTGCATGAGCTGCTCGTTTTTGGCTAAGTAAGGCAAACTCGTCTTGCTCTGCTCGAGGTGAGCTATATTGCTCTGCTAGCTTCTCAGCAGTCATCCCCATGCCACTTCCTATATACTCATCCGTTAACGTGCTAAGCACCATATCCTCATACTTCATCGACCCCATCTTACTACCACCAAATCTAGCAGTAAAATTTGCATAGGGAGACATCGACATATTTTCAGCTCCACCAGCGAGAACAATGTTCGCTTCGCCTAACATGATCATTTGAGCTGCCGATACAATTGATTGACAGCCGGATCCACATAAGCGATTCACATTCATCGCTGGAACCTCTACTGGTATACCTGCCTTCAGTCCGATATGACGTGAAAGGAAAGCTGCGTTCGTGCTAGAATGAATGACGTTTCCATATATGACATGATCGATTTGATCCGGCCCGACTTCCGATCGTTTCATTGCTTCTCTTGCTGTTGCTGCACCTAAGTCATCTGCTTTCACATGGGCAAAGGATCCTCCAAAGCTCGTAAATGCCGTCCTTGCTCCATCAATTAAATATACTGTTTTCATCCACTATTCCTCCTAACTGTTTCGAAGAGAATTCTTTAAAACCTTTCCACTCGCATTTCTAGGAAGGCTTTCCATAAAGTCGACCTCTACTGGCATTTTAAATTTTGCCAAGCGTTTAGAACAAAATGCCAATATTTCTTCCTCCGTTATCTCATTTCCATCTTTTAAAACAACAAACGCCTTAGGCACTTCCCCATACACTGTGTGAGGGACTCCAACAACTGCCGCCTCTAGCAGCTCTGGAACTTGATAGAGAACTTCTTCCACCTCCACGGGATAAACATTCTCTCCGCCTCGGATAATCATATCCTTCTTTCGATCAACAATATAAAGCAGGCCATCTTCATCAAACCTACCTAAATCCCCGCTATATAACCAACCATTTTGGATTGCCCGATTCGTTTCCTCCTCGTTCTTTAAATAACCTTTCATCACCTGAGGACCCTTCACGACAATTTCTCCTACCTGACCATGTGGTAACGGATCTCCAAACTCATCAACCACTTGAACTTCTGTCTTCGGTAGTGCTTCTCCTACAGACCCGACCTTATCCAGTGCAAAATGGTCCTTTAAGGTTGTTGCTGCCGGAGAATTCTCTGTTTGCCCGTAGAGATTTTGAACCTTTACATTTGGGAATAAAGATTTCACCTTTCGAACGAGCTCATAAGGCATTGGAGCAGCACCATAAGTCAATAGCCTCAAACTTGGAAGCTCTATTTGTTTAATTTTTGATGTGTTCAGTAAAATACTGTACATCGCAGGTACTCCAAAAAATATAGTAATTTTCTCTTGCTCCATTGTAGTCAACGCCTGCTCCGGGGAAAATGCCTCCTCTATGACAATTGTCCCTCCCGCATAAATTACTGGAATGCTAAAGACATGACTCGCTGCGCAATGAAATAGCGGTGCAACTATCTGCATTCGATCCCTTTCATTCAGATCCATTGCTTCTCCCCATATTTGTGCGGTCGCATATACATTTTGAGCAGAAAGCATGACCCCTTTTGGCTTCCCAGTTGTGCCAGACGTATAAAAAATGACACTTGTCTGTTGTTCATTTATAGCGACTTCATTCATTACTAAGCTTGAATCTGCAAATATAGCCTCTAGTGTATTATCCCCACCA
Organism: uncultured Psychrobacillus sp.; assembly: GCF_938022135.1. Lineage (NCBI taxonomy): Bacteria > Bacillati > Bacillota > Bacilli > Caryophanales > Bacillaceae > Psychrobacillus > uncultured Psychrobacillus sp. Next base: position 17,618 of record NZ_CALIED010000040.1, on the reverse strand, counting down.
ACCTGTATGGTGTGTAAAAATCCTTCAAATGTCTCCGGTATTTCATGCAATACAGGTTCCAATCGAACATCATAAACGAGTGTCTTCGCCTCCGAATGCTTGAATATATATTCAATTTCAGGTGCAGCAAGCTTTGTATTAACCGGCATAACTGTAAAACCACCGAGCTGACATGCATAATAACAGATTAAAAAGTAATCCGAGTTATTTAAATATAGGGCGATAACATCCTCTTGTTTATAGCCCTTTGCTTGAAAAAAGCCAGCAAGCCGTTTTGCTTTTTCATAAAATGCGGAATAAGTAATCTCTCTTCCATTGAATTGCGTAATAATGTGATTAGGTCGCTCTTTTACATGTGATGCCAATTGTTCAGTAATTAACATAATAACCAATCTCCTTTTTAATTGATTAAACTCACTTCATTACCTTCAATAAATAATCACTATAAATTTGTTGCAATTCTTCTAGAGATTTATCTCCAGCCTTCTTATACCATTGCTGAATCCAATTTAGAGCACCCAATAGCATCATTCGTACAATTTTAGGTTCATTAATATTGAAATCTTCACATTCTATACCAGCAAGAATTACTCGGTCGAACCAGCCCTCGTACTCATTTCTTTTCTTTAAGATGGGATGAAGGTGATCCGTTGAAAATGTTTCATCCGGCTTAATAATCATGTTAAAGGATTCCTTTTCCTTTACTGCATATTTCACATGAATAGCAATCATTTGGCGAAGCCTTACTTCGTTGGAAACGTTGGAATGAAAAGCCTCGCGAAGCTCGTCAATTGCCTGCTCAAGTACAAGCTCATGACATCGGAAGATCAAATCCTCCTTATTCCTAAAATAATAGTAGAGTGACCCCTTCGTCATTTGAAGCTCTGCTGCGATTTCTTCCATCGTCGCTCGCTGATGTCCCTTTTCATTCATGATCTTCACTGCAGAAAGTATAATTTCCTCTTTCTTTTTCCTAATTTTATTTGGTGAGATTGCCAAAAGGATTACCTCCTTGCGCATTTACAAATCTAGCTTTTTAGCAATAATCGTCTTCATAATCTCAGTGGTACCTGCGTAAATACTAGCTACGGGAATATCCCGATATCTTCTAGCAATCTCGTACTCTTCCATATACCCATATCCTCCATGCAAATGTAAGCATTCTGCAGCCACTCGCTTCGCCATTTCACTAATCCACCATTTGGCCATCGCCACTTCCTTCACTAAATCCTCTCCAGCGATGTGACGAGCAGTTAATGAGTTAATATAAGTTCTCCCGATATCAATTTCCGTTGCCATTTCAGCTATTTTAAACTGGGTATTTTGAAACTTACTGATAGACTGACCAAATGCTTTTCTATTCTTTATGTAATCTAGTGTGATTCGAAGCATTTCCTCCGCTTCTACCTGACATTGAATAGCTACAATTAGTCGTTCCTGCTGAAGGTTTTGCATTAAATAATAAAAACCTTTGCCTTCCTCCCCTAATAAATTGTCTACTGGGACTCGAACGTCCTCAAATATCAACTCACCAGTATCACCGCTATGAATACCGATTTTATCGAGCTTCTTCCCATGCTTGAATCCTTCCATGCCTTTTTCCACGACAAGCAAGCTGATGCCTCTATGCGCGGGCTGTGCGGAAGCGTCCGTCTTACAAACGATAATTGCAAAGTCAGCAATCGTCCCATTCGTTATAAACGTCTTTTCTCCATTTAAAATATAATAGTCACCATCGCGACGAGCTGTTGTTTTAATACCCGCCAAATCAGAGCCTGCACCCGGTTCCGTCATTCCAATAGCATTGATAAGCTCCCCAGTAACGCAACGTGGCAGCCACCTTTGCTTTTGTTCCTCTGTCCCAAGCTCCGCAATGTAAGGGCTTACAATATCCGAGTGAAGACACATACCACTTGCCAACCCTTGACCAACACGCTCGAGCTCCTCTGTTAGAACCATCGAGTAAGAAAAATCTAACCCTAAACCACCATAAGCCTCATCCACCCATGGACATAAAAAGCCATTCTCCCCCATCTTCAACCAAAACGAACGAGGAATCTCCCGCTTCGCCTCCCACTCCTCATAAAAAGGATATGCTTCCTTATCAAGCATTCTCCTTAAAGACTTCCGAAATAGCTCATGCTCCTCTGTCAAAAACGCAGCCTTCACCTACATCCCCTCCTTACTTAATTCAGAAAATTGTTACTATTAACAATTATACAATCCAAACAAACAAAATAAAACTAAAAATTGAACGCCGTTTAAATTTTTATAAATTACAGAAAGATTGCAGGTGCCTGGCACCTGCAATCTTTCTGTAATCAATTCTCTTACCTTAGTAACGATAAAAACACCCTAGCAACTTGCATGCTAGGGTGTCTGTGTATTATTTATTTCTGTTATCGTCGTCATTTGAAGGAAGATCATCATATGGATGTAAATCATTTGTTGACGGGATGTTATATCCAGTGCTCGGTGAATCTTCTTCATGAGCTGCATCCATAGGGTTTCCTGTAGGAGTATCTACACCATTTTGTGGTTCGAAGTCCCCGACTGGTTTAACCTCATCGATATGTGGCCCTTTTCCTCTTCTTAAACTTTTTTCTGCTTCTGAAGGATCACGGAAATTTTCTTTAAATGATTCTTTCATTCCCTTAGCTTCCGCTTTATATCTTTCCTTTGATACGTCTGCATCCTCAATACTTTTTTCCATTTTACTTAAATAACGAGCTGCGTGCTCACGTCCACCTAAACCAAACGCTAGACCGAACGCTAAAGCAACTCCACCTAAGATTAGGATAAATGCAGAGTTAATGATTGCTGCTGCAATACCTAACTGACTTAATGCCATGAAAAATGCAAAGGCTAAGATAGCGTACTTAGCAACGTAACGTAGAAAATGCGGAGTACCAGAGGAATGCTTCATAACGCTTCCTACTAATTTCTCTACTAAACTTGCTAACCAGAATCCTACTGCCAATATAACAACTGCCGCAAGGACATGTGGTAAATAAGCAAATATTGCTGTTCCAAGAGTAACCATAAACTCTAGTTCTAACACTTGTAGAGCTTCCACTACAAACAATAAAATAATAAACACTTGAACGATAGTACCAATTATTGCTGCAAAGGAAGGAGCGGATCCTCCAGTTGAAGCGAAGCCCATTTTACCAAATATCGAGTTGATGCCAAGGTTTTGTAGTAAAGTAACAACCACATCTTTAACCCACTTAGCAACAACAATACCTACAAGCACTAATACTATTGCTACGAAAATCTTAGGTAGCATTGCTAGAATATTATTTAACATTGCAATTGCTGGTTGTGAAATGCCTTGTAAATCTAAAATTTCCAATGCAGTAATGGAAACCGGAATAATGATTAATACAAATACAACGATTCCTACAATCTTAGAAAGACTCGTACCTTCGATAAAACTAGAAAGCTTCATCTTATCTGCAAGCTTATCTGCTCCTGCAGCCTGTAGAAACTTCTCTACTAATGTACGTACAAGCTTAGCTACAAACCAACCGATTGCAAACACGATTGCAGCTGACACTAGCTTAGGTATGAAATTAAAGAAGCTAGCAAGCATACCTTCCAAAGGTCCACTTAATCCATCAATTCCAAGCGCGTTTAGTACTGCCGGAATGAACAAAAGGAAGATTAAATAATATGCCACATTTGCAGCAGTATCTGTCCATTTAACTTGGTCTACCTTGGAAGGGTCTCCTCCGGTTTTCATAATGTATTTATTTAGACTAAATCTATTTCCAGTCATCTTAATAACTTTTTTAACAAGCGTAGCTAGAACCCATGCAAACAATAAGATGAGACCAGCTTTCAAAATGTTTAGCACACCACCTGTAATCCCTGAATACATAGAGACAAATGGAGATACTAAATTACCCATATTTAAAATAGAAAAGAACAGGATAAATGCAAAGATTAATACAATAAAGAAAACTACCTTACTAAGAATTTTCTCTACTGACCACTCACCCTTAATATTGCCAAGTCTTTCATTGACACGGTACTTCCTTAAAAGCTTAAAGGTAGCATTTTCTAGTAGCTTAGCTACAAAAAAACCTATTAATAAGACCAATAATGCTAATAAAAGCTCTGGTAAAAAGTGAAGGGTGTTCCTCCAATATAATTCATCAAACATTCCATGTCCTCCTTTGTTTTATAAATGTTCCCAACCTCCATCTACCCCTCCTACGATTCTTCTAAACTAAAGAATTTATCAAAAGGGGAATAATCAGCCTGACACATGCAAATCAAATATCCTATATACTTCCTATTTTTAGGTCCTTTGATTTATGAAATTTCACTTGCACTTTTACTAATGAAAGAAAAAATAGCTATTCTAATCATCATTAAGCTCGCGAAGATTCAATTTCGCTCGCTATGCGCTATTTTATTTGAGAAATTCCTTTGTACTTTTTTCTACCATCCTATTTTTGCATAAATAAAAACTGTAGTAGCTCTATGCCACCACAGCTCTATGAAAGAAGCTAAAGTTATAGTACGATTTACTTATTATTTATACTTTCTATCGCTTGCTTTACACTACCAAAGGTTTGGAAGGAACTAAAATCGATTCCTGCTTTGACGATAACCATGGAAAGATTAGGTCGGATGCCGGTGAACAACACATGAATGCCAAGCAGCTCTAATACATTATGAATGGTGAAAATATGCTGAGCAATTTCCTCATCAATTGTTAGAATACCTGAAAAATCAATGATTAAAAAATCAATGTCCATGTCAGGAATGGTAGGCAATACATAGGTCAACAAATGCTGTACTCTAATATAATCTATAGACCCAACAAGAGGAAGAACTGCTACTCCATGTTGAATTGGTACAATCGGAGCGCTCAAATCGTTGATTGCTCTTTGATGCTCTATAATCATTTGCTCCCTATGGTCCTCATAGACATGCATTTTATTAACCATCCACACATCAAACAAGTAACTAATTTGACTGTTGATGCTTACAATGCTTTCTGAAGTTACATGTAACGACAAACAAATTTCATTCAGATATTCTAAAAAAATGGTTCTACTTTTAACAGTAGTCGCGATATGGGCAGAAAAGCTTGAAAAGTTAGCGATTTCATCACTTCGTACTTCATTGATCCAATGAGCTAATTCCTCTTCAGCGATATTTTTAGGTTTATTAAGCGCTGCTCCTAAAATGGATATAAGTTCTTGATTTCTTTTTTTCGTAGTTATATATGGTTCAATATTTATATTTTCATCCATGCTTTGTGCTTCCGCAACAACACGTTTGGTTAGCTCTTCTCCAATTGTTTCTGCATTTTTTACAAGGTACTCACTCACAGTTAAAATTTCATTCATTTATTTACACACCTTTTAAGAAGATTTAGTGGCGATTGCTAATTCTGTTCGATTGATCTGATGATGAGATGCATTCCAAACAGCTTTCCCGTCTCCGACTAAAAAGACCTGTGGTGACTCATGCTTAACGCCCAAATCACTCTCCATTTCATTTGAAACCGTTCTGCTCTCCCTCACCTTAACTAAATACTTCTCTAATGGCGTGTCAAATGATTCAAATTCTCGAAAAGCCCTCGCACTAATTGGGCAAGTAGTACTGTGTTTTAAAACCAAAATCTTCTGGGCATCAGAAAGTTTTAATACATCTTTCCATTCATCAACACTCGTAATTTCCTTATAACTCGTCACAAAAATCACCCTACCCTTTCATCATTCTCCATACCCTATACGCTACCCATTAAACCACTATTACACATCAACATCATTATTACAGGTGTTCATTATTACAGGTGCCAGGCACCTGTAATAATGATAATGATAATAATCTATTGGTTCCATCCTAGCTATTAAAAGTAGTATTATCCCACTTTTAGGAAAATATTTGTTTAACGTATATTATATTTGGATATTAAAAGAGTAAGTACAAGAACATCAAGGAAGGAGCAACATGATGATAAATAAAAAAAGAGCGTTAATAATTACATCCATTCTTTCAACTACATTCTTATTAGGAGCTTGCAATGATAATAACGATGAGAATGATGAAAATGTATTGAAATCCGACGTAGTTGAGCCAAACCCAGTTGATGATTCTGCACAAGTTGTTACTAATCCTGAAACAGACTATGGCTTCCAGGAATTCACTTTAATTATCGATACTCCAGACAACGAAGATGCTGTCATTGTAGAGTATAAATTGGACTCATCTTCAGCAGTTTATAAAAATATGCACACGGCTGTAAACGCAGAAGGTGAAGGAGCAGCTGAAACACTTGATCCTATCTTTAAAGACCTAAATTTAACGAAAGAAATGAATACGGAGGATGTAGTAGAAGAGGTTTCAAAAGCATTTGAAGTAGAAGACTTCACTGCATTTAACCTAGACATCCAATATGATGATGGTGAAACAAAAAATTACGCAGTCAACTAAAGCACTAAAGGCCAAAGCGATTTAACTGATCGCCATGGCCTTTTTTATTTCCTCTGAAATGTTACAGGTGCCAGGCACCTGTAACATTTCATCCACACTTGTCCCACGTTATCGGTCTTCAAGTCTGGCGCAAAGTATTCCAAACACTGTGCCTAGTGCTGCTCCAGCTAGTACTTCTACTGGTTGGTGGCCTAGTAATTCCTTTAGTTCCTCTTCTCTTTTTACAACCTCAAAGCTAGGGAAATTACCAGATAGAGCTACAACGTTTTTTTCTAAATCGTTCACTAGCTGAGCGATTTCTCCAGTATGGCGTCTAATACCTTGTGCATCGTACATAACAATTGCTCCAAACACAACTGCTAATGCTGTTTCCGTGTGGCGTGTGCCTCTGTTTGCTGCTACATATGAAGCTAGAGCTGCTACACCTGCTGAATGAGAGCTTGGCATCCCACCAGTTGTAAACGCTTGTTTCAAATCCCATTCCCCAGTTATTTTTTTATGGGTAAACACCTTTAATCCTTGAGCCAATCCAATTGCTGATAACGCCGTTATAATTCCTTTATTCATCTTCGCCATCTTCTGCCTCCATTGTTCTATGTATTTTGTCCAATTAAATATACCTTATTAAAATACCCAATAACTAGCATAATAACCTTACTTTCTTTAAGTAACTAACACTTCTTCCATTAACGAAGCTTCCCTATTCTAATAAAATCACGCCTTTACAAATAATAAAAAATCTCTTTAAGACCACGTGGCCCTAAAGAGATTCTTTCATCCAAATTATACTATAGTTCCTCTTCCTCTACTGCGTCAGGTGCATCCGGTGCCGCGAAAACCACTTGCAAGCCTACCTCTAAGCGTTGGGCTGGAGTGCTGTTAGACACTTCAATTGGCAGCTTAAAGAACTGGCTAGTTAACGAAACGGTTCCAGGCTTTTTGTAGCTAGTGAACTGGAATGGACGCACATCCCATGTAATCGCTACTGTATGCACTTCCCCATCCGAATCAATAATAGTTGTTTGCTTCGGCAATTGAGCTAGGAAATCATCATACGTAATATCTGCAGGAACGGTTAAAGTCTCTAATGGACTAATGGTTTCGAGAGTTACCTCAGACGATACAACAATTTTCACATATGCAGTTTTCCCTTTCGTAATCACCAATGGATTAGTATCTGCGTTGTAAATTGTTTCTTTATAGGCTTCCCCAAGCTCAATATGACTTACACTCATCGAATCCGATGTATCAAAATGAATAGTATAAGAACCTTCAGGAATATCCTTCATTTGATACACATGTTTTTGATTACTCGGTGTAGTGCCTACTTGATACACTTTATTTGTCTTTTTGTTTTTCAAGCTAAAATTACTAATGTTTGTAAAATCAATTTTATTCATAGAGGATGTACTATCTTTGTATAAGCTAATATGCGAGTTGCTTTTTTCTGGCTCTGGAAATATGACTTGAATAGTCATTTCCAGACGTTGTGCTGGCGTACTATTAGATACCTCTAAAGGTAAATTAAAGAATTCACTAGATAAAGTTCTAGTTCCTGGCTTCGTGTAATTTTCAAACTGGAATGGGCGCACATCCCATTTCAATGGAACGGTGTGCTCCTGTCCTCTTGAATCTACAATTTTACCTTGCTTTGGTAGTGCAGCTACAAAATCATCATAAGAAATATCGTAAGGTACTGTTAAGTTTTCCAACGGTTTAATTTCCTGTAAAGTGATTTCCGACTTTAAAATGATTTTCACATAGGTTGTTTTATCCTTCGTAATGACTAGAGGATTACTAGCAGGATCATAAATCGTTTCCTTATATGAATCCCCAAGTTGAATGCTATGGACTTGGAACACATCTGGTGCGTTAAACTCAATCGTATAAGTTCCTGTCGGAAGATCCTTCATCTGATACACATTCTTTTGGTTGTTCGGTGTAGTTCCTACGTTATAAACTTTGTTCGTTTCTTTATTTTTTAAAGCAAAATTCGAAATGGTCGTAAAGTCAATCTTAGATGAGGTACTGTCCTTGAATAAGCTAATTTGTGAAAGTCCTTTGTCCAAATTGACTTTAGCTTTAACCGTAAGCTCTATAGAATGCTCTACCTTTGTTCCGTCTGTTCTTGTAAGTAGCATTACCACTGTCCCTGACTTATCCGCTTGCCCAATTTCAGGCTGTACAATTTTCCCATCTACAACCATTCCTTCAGGTGTAGACAATAAAGTCACCGTATAATCCTCGCCAATTAAAGCAGAAATTTTATTAACTAAAATATCTCCTTCAACTAGTTCTCCAATTGCTGACGGTGTAATTTTTGCAGCCTCTTGTTCAGCAGCTTTTAAATCAGCTGCTTCTTTCGTCAGCTTAGCCGAATTAGTAACCAATGCCTTCTGCTTGTCCGTTAGTTTATTATATTCAGTTAGTGCAACGGTAACTGCTTGTTTATACTGTTTTGCACTAGACTCTTTATTAATTTGATCGATTAGCTCTACAACTTTTGCAGCAATTTTCTTATCTTCCTTAGCTGCTTTTAATGCGATTAAAGCATTCTCTGCATCCACTAATCTAGTTATATCTACTAGCTTCTTCTGTTTTGCTGTTAGCTTTTCATAAGTGGCACGAACCACCTTGATCACTTTTTCATCACTTTCCTTCACCTTTGAAGCGGGCGGCACTACATAAAGCATCGCCATAAATAATTTAGCGACAGTTTGATCAATGATTGAACTTAAAAAAGGAGATTTAATAGAAGTCTTTTTCGCATTTTCTATTTGGATCTGAGCCTTTTCAACCGTTTCAAGTGGAGATGCATAAGCTGCCCCCACAAACGAATTCGAAAGAAGTGATATTACTAATACGATTGCCACAACTAATTTTTTCATAAGCTTCCGATTCCCCCTATTTTTATATAAATCTTTTTAAAATATTTTGCTGCTAAACCATTTCATTCAGTCGCAATATTTTCCAAAGATATACATATTATTTTCAATTCTATCTATCAGTCTATTTAATTTCAAGAAAATTTAGTTTATTGAATATCAGTTTATGATTCTATAGTCCTTCTATTTTATTTGCTAATTCTACAAGAAATAACAAATTATTATTTTATAAGTCATATTTTTAATTTTTTATTTTTTAAAATAGTTAACATTATTTGTATTTCTTAAATTTTATTCCATAAAAAGGGTTAATAAGATTCGAACGTCCTCATACTGATATCAGTTAACTAAAGAAAGGAAGCTGGTCTTATGGACACAAAAATTAAAAGTAAAGCTACAGAACAAAATAGATGGCATTACACAGCCATACTTCTTTTATTGTTAGCTATTTGTGATAGCTTTATCACCCATTTTGGTTTAAGCAACGGATATATAGAAGAAGCCAATCCACTGATGCGTTATATGTATGAAACGAGTATCCTTGGTTTTTTTTCGATTAAAATTATCTTACCGATTTTATTCATATTGATAATTACAAAATTAAAGCCAAATGCCTTTTTACAGTTACTTATAGCGGGAGCACTATTCCTATATGCCTTCGTCTTGTTCAAGCATATTTATTGGATATATGTACTCTTCATTGCATAAAAAAATCCAGCAACTACCTAGCTGCTGGATTTAACTTATAGCGAGTTTTCTCTTCCCTTTCCCATTTTTGTAACAAAGGAAAAGGATCATATGCCCATTCCGTGCGACCATTGTATTTGTACATTCCATAATGAAGATGTGGAGCAAACTTACCAGCAGTCCCTTTTTTTCCATATCCAGAGCTGCCTACGTAACCAATGACTGTACCAGGTTCAACAATTTTTCCTTCCTCAATTCCTTTAGCAAACCCTGAAAGATGAGCATAATAATGATACGTATTGTTCACATCTCTAATACCAATTCGCCAGCCACCGTAGTCATTCCAGCCCTTGGTTTCCACTATACCGTATGTTGCCGATTTTACTGGAACACCGCTATAGGCAAAAAGATCAGTGCCCTCATGCATTCGTCGTCCACCCCAGCCGCGCTTATCTCCCCAAGTACTGCGATAACTATAATTGTGGCTGATGGCAAGCACAAACGCCCGCTTATCCAGATTTAATACCTCATAGGTCTTATAAATCTTTGCATTCGTCAATATTTGTTTCACCGTTAGATCTTTGTCATAATATCGCTTTAAAGCCTTTTCAAAATCCTTCTCTGAATGAACTTGGGGGCTTAAATATTGGACAAGCGTGAACATGACATCCTCATCATTTTGGCGATCCGCAATTCCATCATTATCGCCATCTCTTCCTTGACCTTCAAAATAAGAAATGGTTGTCAGATTAGTGTCGTCTCCAAGCGGATTAAGCGGCCCTACCCAAAAATCATCCGTAAATTGTACGGCAACAACACCATCTCGCTCAGGCAGATCTTTCCTTACCTCCTGTATATTCCGCTCATATTGGTCCACTGCAGCCAAGTAATACCATGGTAATGTATCCGTGGAGTACTTTATATAGTATTCCATCCGCTTATCTAAAATTTGCTCGCGCGTGAGCTCTTCGGCAGCCGAAGCCTCGGAGGCAAAAAATAGACATAGAAAGCCGACAGACATTATTTTAATAAGCAAGCGCATGAATGTTTTACCTCCTTTTTAATTCTTTCATTAGTTTTCCCAAACGAATCAAAATCATGAATGAGAATTAAGCTTTTGAGCAAAATAAAAACGACCGCCTATTGAAAAGACAGTCGTTTACTTGAATTTTTACATGCTTCAATAAATCCTTTAAATATTGCCTCGGATGAATCATCTCCGGTTGTGACTAAGCACTCTGGATGCCATTGAATACCAATAACAAAGGAATGATGTTGACTTTCAAATGCTTCAATAATTCCGTCGCTTGCAATACCCGAAATTTGATAGCCCTGTGGAATTTTGCGCACCGCCTGATGATGAAAGCTATTTACTTTAATGCGGTCCTTTCCAATAATGTGCTTTAACACTGTTCCTTCTCCGAGCTGCACAAAATGAGAAGCATGAGTACGTGGAGCTTTTTGATCATGCTGAAGTAAGGTTGTATCGATTTGACCATAAATATCCTGATACATATCTCCACCGGCTGCAATACTCATAATCTGAGCACCTCGGCATAGACCTAAAATTGGTTTATTTTGCTCCAGCATTTTTTTAATAAGCTCAACTTCAAATTCATCTCGTTCTGGGACAATACTTCCGAGACTTCTATGTGGTTCTTCGCCGAAAAGTGTCGGGTCAATATCTCCTCCACCTGTTAAAAGTAACCCATCTATTAAGTTAGCAATAGAATTTATCAATTCAATCTCCATATTCGGCAATACGATTGGAACACCTCCAAATCTTGTTACCGCATGAATGTTATCTGTAGGGACGGAAAGTACAAGCTCCGTTAAATTAGAAGAAACACCTATAATTGGTTTCATAGAAACCTCCTTAACATTTTCCTGTATTATACAATTAATTTTGAATTTAGTAAATAATATGAAATTTGAATTTTATTGGATTGCTCGCATATTTAAGAAGTTTTGGTAAGCGAACCCCTTCACCTCATCCTCTGAAAAGCTTTTTAATAGCTCATTGATCAAGACTGGAAAATCGGAGGAATTATGAAGGCCATTTGTGTAAAAGTCCATTCCATCAAAATCAGACCCAAGCCCAATTTGCTTTACGCCGCCTAAAGAACACAGATGATCTATATGCTTAATAAGCTCTGGAATTTCAGCAGTCTGGTTCCCGTTAATAAAAGGAGGATAAAAAACTACATGGATATGCCCACCACGTGCAAACATCGCTTTAACTTGGTCATCATTCAAATTTCTTGGGTGCTCACATATCGCTGCAGCATTGGAATGCGAAGCAAAAGGATACTCCGCAAGATTCATCACATCCCAAAATCCTTTCTCACTTAAATGAGAGACATCCGTCAAAACACCATACTCATTATTTAAAAGCACTACCTCCTTACCAAAAAGCGTAAGCCCTCCACCTCTCGGCTCACCTGCTCCATCTGCACATAAATTAGCATTATTCCATGTGAGCCCTATTGATAGCACACCTAACCTGTAAAGCTGACGAAGCTTCATCAGATCATTTCCAAATGCATCAGCACCCTCTAATGCCAAAACTGCCCCAATTTCTCCATCTTTTAAATTCTTTAAATCCTCCCATTTCTTTATATGCTTCATTCTCGGATTTTTTCCCAACACCTCTGTATAAAACAAATCTATTTGCTCCAAGGCATATAACCATTTCTGGTCATCTGGCACATTCGGAAAAATAAAAACTGCAAAAAACTGCACAAGGACATCCCCCTCTATCAACCGCACCATATTCGTTTCTAACTCCGGTGCATCAACAAAGCTTAATGGATTTACCTTGTATATTCTTCCTTGCTTAGCTAGCTGTAGCTTCAAAAGCGCATCACAATGCGTATCTACTATTTTCAATTAATTTTCACTCCTTCTTATCGTCATCACGTTGGTCTGTTTCTAATTGGAAAGATAAACTTTGCTAGTATTCGGCGCCAATTTAGCTAATCGGTCGGTTTTGTGCCATAATCGGTCGGTCGCCCTGAATTATCGGTCGGTTCTTCCACATAATCGGTCGGTCACCCCGAATTATCAGTCGGTTCTTCCACATAATCGGTCGGTCACCCCCGAATAATGGGCTGCTATGCACTACACCTGATCCGAGCTTTTTAATATTTGACGGGAGCTATAGAAAATACCATTTATGTTTCCGTCTGCTCCACTTAGAAACTCAATTAGATTTTCTTGATCCTCTAAAGTTCCGATAAACAAATTACCTTCTACACATTTTAAGGGATTGGGACCACTTGCCGTTAGAATGGCTAGGCATCCATCCACTATATCCACTCTTACCTTCATACCCTCTCCAGAAATAAAGGTTCCTTTATATTTGGAGAGCTTCTCTACTGGCACATCGTGTGTTTGAAAATGCATATGCTTGGTAGCCGGCTCCCGACCCTCTATGCCATTAAGTGCTCCAAGGAACAGCTTGTCGGATGGAACATCTGCTAGACTGCTTAGTAGCACTCCAGAAATTCCTTTCTCAGGTAATATTCCCATAAACGAAGAAACTCCCTTCAAGCCCCCACCATGGTTAATAAAGGTAGTCCCAAAGTAATTGGGAATGATTCGTAGACCGTACCCGTAAAAGCGTCCCTTTTCGAACTCTACATGTGGATAGACCATCTGCTGTACACTTTCTGGTTGTAGAATTCTATTCTCTCCAGCCATTCCTTCATTTAAAAACATAGCCAGATACTTCAGAATGTCATTTATAGTGGATTTTAAATAACCTGCTGCTCTCATGGAAGGTGCATCCCACCAAAGCGGAGCCTCATATACGTCCACCCCCTCTGCAGAGTAGCGTGACATATAAAGTGTAGTCGCATTTTCTTTCTTCTTTAATTCCTCCAAATCAAAAAAGCTATTATTCATTTGGATTGGCTTTAAAATATGATCCATTACGTACTCTTCATAGGATTGACCACTCACTCGATCAATAATTATTCCTAGAATTCCGTAGCAGTCATTGGAATAGCTGAACTCCTCCCCTGGTTCACCAAGCAGGTCGAAGTCTTGTTTTGCAATGTAATGAAGCAACTCCTCATACGTGTCAATAGCAGGTTCTGGATTATTCACTAGGTCTAGACCATAATCCTTTGCGGATGGATCCTGATCGATACTACGCTTCCTTGCATAGACATGAGTTGCAATTGGCGGAAGACCTGATGTATGAGTCATCAAATGATGTATTGTAATTCTCTTGGATTTTTCTTCGTCGTGCGTTCGAAAATCTGGTAAATACTTAACCACCTCGTCATGGACAGACAGTTTACCAAGCTCCTGAAGCTGCATAATGGCTACACACGTAAAGGACTTCGTCATGGAGGCTATGCCGAAAATCGTGTCTGCATCGATGGGAAGCTGTTTTTCCACATTTCGATACCCGAAGGCTTTTTCATAAATTCGTTCATTGTTTTGATTAAAAGCAATACCTACCCCAGGGATTTTGTGTTCTTTTATGAGATCCTTTGCATATTGCTCGAATTGCCCCATCATCTCTATTTTATTTACCATTTCTTATCCCCCTTTATTATTATGAAAATATTTTAGCATAATTGAACTGTCAAAAGTCGTAATTATTTGAAAATAAAAATAATTAAATTTTTCTGTAGTAATATTCAATAAAGGAGTTAAACAAGGAAGCAAGAACTTGTTGAAAGAGCATGCCAAGCACAACAGGAATAGCAACAGCTGCTGGAAAATAGGCCGTAGCTAGAACTACTCCCGCACTTATGTTGCGCATCCCTCCAGTAAAGACCATTGCAATTACTGTTTCCTTCCCCTGTTTCAACAATCTCCCCGCTGAAAAAGAAAGAACATAACCTAGAAAAGCGATAATGATTACAACAATTCCAAGCCCTACTAAAGCAAACCCTCTTTCCAATAAAAACGGAGCAACTACTGCCCCATTTAGCATTACTACTATTCCCATGCCCACCTTAGAAAACGGAGAAAGCCTAGCACTTAAAATATCGACTACCTTGCCCTTCGTTACCTGATTTAAAATCATTCCTACAATGGAAGGAATAACAATCGTCCAAAGAAGTCCGATCATCATACCGAGTGCATCAATCTCTACTGTTTCACCTACTAGAAGATGAAGTGTTAAAGGAACAATTACGGGTGAAAGAAGCGCTCCTAATAAAATAATCGTAAGTGCCAGCACATTATTTCCTTTTGCCACTGCAACCCATACAAAGCTAGTAATCCCTGTAGGTATAGACATTGCAAGTACTAGCCCTGTAATCGTCAGCATTTCTCCTGGAAACACGAGATGACCGATTCCAAGCGACAGCAAGGGCATAATAATATGCAAAATGGTGAACGTCACGAAGATTGGAAGTGGATGTAAAACAGCATCCTTGAAGGAAGCGAAATTTGAATTTAGGCTACCTGCAAAGGTCATAAATGCAAAAATCCATGGTATTAGCCATGCAAAGTCAACAATATAATCGGATACTAATACCCCGATTACTACACTGACTGGAATAAAATAAGCCATCGTTTTTTCCAAAAATTTATTTATGCTGAGCATCATGGTCTATCAGTCTCCAATCCTAACTGTCACTAAAGAATAACCTTATGTATTTCCTCATATATTGATATATCGGATAATATAGGAGGGCTTATATGGGATATTATGTAAAGGTTGAAAAAGGTGTGAATATATACATAGAGGATATAAACCCATCAGCCGACAAGACGATTTTATTTATTCATGGCTGGCCCGCTAACCACCAAATGTTTGAGTATCAATTCAACCAGTTGCCCGCACTTGGCTACCGCTGTATAGGTCTTGACTTGCGTGGCTTTGGAAAATCCTCTAACCCCTGGGAAAGCTACTCCTACAACAGAATGGCTGACGATATCCGAGTTATTATAGACACGCTACAGCTGGAGAACATTACGCTTTTAGGTCACTCGATGGGTGGGGCAGTTGCCATCCGATATATGTCTCGTTACAAAGGTCATCAGGTCGATAAGCTGGCCTTAGC
This sequence comes from uncultured Psychrobacillus sp., assembly GCF_938022135.1. Taxonomy (NCBI): domain Bacteria; kingdom Bacillati; phylum Bacillota; class Bacilli; order Caryophanales; family Bacillaceae; genus Psychrobacillus; species uncultured Psychrobacillus sp. The sequence goes on along the minus strand of NZ_CALIED010000040.1, from coordinate 1,561 downwards.
TGGTGCTGCTGCTCCAATGTTTACGATGCAGCCCGATTTTCCTTATGGCACCCCTATAACTGTAGTAAACGAATTAATAAGCGATACGTATAATGACCGACCAAAAATGGTGCAGGATTTCGGCAATCTGTTCTATCACCGTCACCTGAGCGAAAGTTTTCAGCACTGGTTCCAAAATCTTTGTCTTACTGCGTCTGGCCATGCAACTGCGCAATGCTTAGAAACACTGCGTGATGAAGACCTCCGAAGTGATCTTACCCGCATTCATACTCCTACACTTATCCTACACGGCAAATGGGATTTAATCTGTCCCTATGAACTAGGAGAGCTGATGTACGTGCAAATTCAAAATTCTATGTTAGTCCCTTTTGAATATAGTGGGCATGGTTTGTTTTATGAAGAAAAAGAAAAGTTTAATGAAGAGCTTGCTAGATTTATAGGCTAGAACAAAAAAGGAGGAAGAAACATGCAATGTCCAAATTGCAATCATGATCAAGTATCAGGAAATTATTGCTCGGATTGTGGAAACTATTTACTGAGGCATCAAAGAGAGATTATTAAGGAAGCTGCTATTGCAACAGAGGCGCCCATTGCAGTAAAAGACCACCTGGCAACTTTGAAAAACCACACAAAGCAGTATTCCAATTATTTTATGCGCCAGCTTAAAAGTCCCTCGTTAACATATAGCAAAGGAGAAAGCGAATTCCCGAATGCTACTGTAAGTATTCTTCTATTTACAGCTCTTTTCTCCTTCTCGATTTATCTTTTTGCAGTTAACCAGTACTGGAGCAATCCACCCAGCTTTTTATCAACATTTATGGAAGTTTTCTTCGTCACGTTTGTTTTAACATTAATCGCAATCCTATCCATCTTTTTTATAAACACTATTTTTGGACCACAGCACTCTTTTAAAAGCATTATTAGCTTCTATGCAGGACAGCTACCAATTGTTATCATTGGCACTGCTCTTTCCGTGATCCTTATGTCTTTAAAATCTTTCGCCTTCGGGAACGGAATGCTAACCGTGTGTTTGTTATTAGCTGTTTTCTTCATCCCGCTTTATGTCATCAGTGCTATACTTACGAGCAAACAAGAAAACTTCGAGCCATTATATGGCTTCCTCTTATACATCGTTCTATACTTTGCACTCTTACTCATGATTACAATGATGATCGGCAACCTAACGATTAACAGTTATGTACAAAATCTAACCTATTTGTTTAAGTGAATATAAAATCGTGGACCGTCATGTTGATGACGGTTCTTTTTTTGTGCTATTCCAGGTTTGCTAGTTTCCGCAAGGTTCTTGTTAATCTCTGCAAGGTTTTGATTCGTTTCCGCAAGGTTCTTCCGCGTCTCTGCAAGGTTTTCCTCCGTTTCCGCAAGGTTTTCACTCGTCTCCGCAAGGTTCTGCTTCTTCTTTTGCCAGGTTCTCCTCCATCTCTGCAAAATTCTATGAAACAAGAAAAGCGCAAGCGCCTGTCACTGCCCCGACAGGCAAATGGGGAAAAGCGAGGAGGCAGTTCCTCAGCCACCGCAAACGCTTTTGTTTGCGACGAGC